>DATHEW010000760.1:0-11589 GCA_035318425.1 Candidatus Acidiferrum sp.
CGGATACGCCACACGGTGAATGAGCGCGAGTTCTCCCGCGTTGTAAACGGGCGCAAGGAATTTTAGCGACGGATGCAGCGCAGCGAAACCATTACCCAGGCGGACTGCGTACGGATACGCGCCATAGGTCGATGCGGTGCCCGACGGGGTGAAGTCACATCCGCCCGCGGCAAAATAGTCGAAGCCCACCGTTGGGTCCTTCGGAATCATCAACGTGGGACGGTTCGTGTTGTTGTACGCGCTGTCGAGGATCGGGATAACGGAATTCAGCGAGTCATTGCCGAACCGCAGCCAGACGAAGAGCACTTTCTTCCCGCCGCCGATTGTTCCCTCGGCGAGCGCCTGCTTCAGCACGCCAGGAATGTTCGTAACTGACGCGAGCGCGGCCAGGATGCCCGCCTTGCTCGTCGTGCTGAGGAACGAACGCCGGTTCATGATGTTGAAGTTGTAATGTTTCATAGGCGTGGAGAGTTATTGTTCCTGGAACCGTGGTTGCGTCATCAGCATCGAAACCATGGCGCGTACACGCGTGTCGTACGGCGTTCCCGTGTTCGGCAGCGAAGCGAACTGCGATTGCGGCGTGGGCGGCCCGCCTGAGTCAGGACTGTTCAGGAAATTCACCGCGATATCGCGCAGCGGAGCGAGGTTTCCCTGGCCTTCACCTGGATAAATGATTCCGACGAAGAAGCCCGAGACAGCCGCAGGATCACTCCATTGGTTGCTCGGAAGCTTGAGCTTCAGCAACATCACAGGATCGCTCAGGTTGAAATTGCCGCCGCTGATATTGTCCGTCTTGTTGGTGCCCTCGCTCGTGTGCATCAACATCGTCTGCACGAAGCGCACGCGTTCCGCGAGCGTGCCGGCGCTGATCCATGGCGGTCCCACTTCCGGGTAACCATCCGGCGCATCGCGATCGAAGAGCAGCATCGAACCCATGCGCGTCAATGGCGCGGAACTCGAGGTGCGGCTTCGGCCGGCGATCGAATAGCCGTCCGTGGTTGCCGTAAAGCCACCAGCTCCATTGTCGGCGCGCAATGCCCGGATCGCGCTCACGGCGAATTCCAGCGGCGTCTTGATCTTCTGCATCGAGCCCGCATGAGTGCGAAACAGGTCGGAACTGAAGATCGTGCTGAGCACCGCACGGATGTTGCCCTTGCGACCGGCCACCGGCGTGTCCCACGCGACCATGCATTGACGAATCAGTTCAGCTTCGGCGGAACGATTCGGATCTGCGTAATCGTAAACGCCGTTCTCGAAATCATCGTGAACGAAGAGGCGGCAGAGCTTCACGCTGATGAATTCCATCGTGAAGGGCAGTTCGGCGATCTTGGTTGCCACGTCGTAACCATCCTGAATGCCAGTCAAGTTCGTGCGGACGGGAACTTGGCCAATTGGATAGAGGTTATAAGCCTGGCCTGCCCACGGTGGGCCGAACCGCGCGGGCACTGTCTTCACGCCGATCGGTTGCGGATTGGTGGCGTTGCTGTTCCAAACGCACCAGACCGGCGCGCGATTGGAGCCGTGACGCTCGGGTTTGTAATTGAACGTCCATACGCCCACGAGATTCGACTCACCGCCGTTGTTCTGTGATGTGGCTCCCACACCCGGATAAAAGCCGACGCGTTGCGCCTTCGGTGCGTTTGGGTTGTCGATGTTCCACGGATCGACGATCTGCACCGACCAACCGCTCCATGAACGCGACATGACGGTGATGTCCTGCTGGTCGTATCCGTTATCAACGCCCATGCAGAACAGCTCCATGATTTCCCGCGCGTAGTTTTCGTTGGCGATGTTGTTCCCGCTGCCATTGCTGTCCACCGAGTCGAGGTAAACGATCTCCGCCGGACTCTCGATGTGAACCTTCAGCAAGTCGTAGAAGGTGCAGTTCGGATTCAAAAGGGCGTCGCGCCACTTCCTGATCTCACGGTGCTCCCAGTCCGTCGCGAGAATATCCATCACCGTGCCGCTGTCGTAGAACCGGTCGAAGTAATCCAGGCTCTTGGCGTGCTGCGTGACGAAATGGTTTTCGAGGAACTGAAGCAACACGAACAGAAGCTGGCGCTTGCTGGCGACACAATTCTGGATGAACCACGAACGTAGGTCGTGGAGCTGCGCGCCGCCGAGAGTTTCGACTGTCACCGACCCGTCTTCGAAACTCGGCATGCGAATATTTTCCAGCCGGCGGCGAATGGTGCCGAGCGAACTGTCTGGCTGAACTCCATTCAAGCGACTGCCGGAGAGTCGCACCGTGAGCGTGCGGTTGTTGCTCGGCGGCAGGTACCAGAAGCTGACCGTGTAAGTAGCGTTGTTTACCAGCCCGGTGATGTTCGTCTGGATGACGGAGTTGTTGTTACCGCTGCCTCCTGCGGTTGCAACGATCTTCAAGCTGCCGGCACCGGAGTGCGAGATGTTGCTGCTGATGTGCGACCCGATAAAGTTCGCGGTCGGATGCCAGTTGGTCGGATATAGCGGCGTTTCAAAATCTCCGTTCTTCAGCAGATTCACTCCCACTTCGGGCACCGTTCCTGCAACCAGCTTGATGTCGTCGATGTAGCACTCGCCCGAGCCAGACAGAAATAAATAGAGTGAGCGCGTCGAAGTGGCTGTGCCGCTGGCGGTCGCGTAAATCCAGCTCGGTGCCGGCGGCGTGTCGCTACCCGAAGCGCCGATGCCGTCCTGGCTCAGGCGAAGTTTGATACGGCTGGAATTAGTGGCTTCGAGATACCAGAAGCTGAGCTGAGCTCGCGTGCTGCGGTTGTTAAAACGAAAGAAAAGATTTGTCATGTTCTGAACGAGCGAATTGCCGGACGACGAACCTGCGGCGCTCGAAACCAGGCGCAGGCTGCGGCTGCCCGAATGCGCGAAATCAGTGCTGGCAGAGGATTGATTCACATTCGCCGTCACGACCCACGAAGGTGTCAGGGTCGCGTTTTCAAAGCTGCCATTGATCACCATGTTCGTGCCGACCACGGAGTTGGTGACGTAAGTTTCGTTCGTCGTACCGGGATTGTTGGTCGTGATGACGCTGAAGATCGGCTGCAGTTCGATGTCGTCGATGTACACGGAACCCGGCGCCAGCAGATAAACGTAAAGGTTTGAGGCAGAGAACGATCCGGTGACCGTCACGTTGCGCCATTGCGGAATCCCGCTGGGCGGCACGCCGTTCGTCGTGTGGACAGTATAGGTGTCGAGATCGTCCGTGATCGACTCGGACGCAAGTTGTTCGGCGATGTAAGCCTCGGCACCAATCGTGGCCACCCGTTGGAGGTCATCTGGACTCGGTCCGTAGGCGAGACGATTAAGGACGTTCGCGTTCAGCACCGCGTTGCTGCTCATGGGCATTGCCGCCACGCTGTAGAACTGCACCGGCACATTGTTGCTCACGCGGAACGTGAAGTTGCTGATCGGCGCCGTCGTATCATTCGTAAACGCCGCCGCGACGTCACTGCCCGAAAGAATGTTGTAGAAGTCGATGGACGGCGCGGGCGTGAACTTCAGCGTCTTGACTCCGTTCGAGACGGTAAAACTGTTTACCGAAGGCGACGGAGTATCTGCCGCATGTGAGGCAAAACCCAAAGTACACACAGCAAGAGCTGCAAACCACAAAGCATGAGCGCGCATAGATTTGATCGGGGTCCTTCGCACCGACACTAGCACCCTGCACTGGCGCGAGCAAAGCCGGAAGTAATGGTGTTTGCGGACACGACCGGCCCGTTCGGCACGCGATCGTAGCGCAGGCCGCACCACCATCGCGCGGGAAAACCCGTTGAAGTCAACCCGCGCGGAGATTAGCTTCGCCGCCGTTCGTGAACACAAAACGTATGAGCTGGCTTCTTTACGCGTTCCTCACGGTCTTCTCGTGGGGCGTCTATGGCGTTCTCCTGCACGAAGGCCAAATGAGCATGGCCGACAAAAACAACGGCCGCTACATGGCGTTTCTCTACGTCGGCATCGCCTACTTTCTGATCGCGGTGCTCGCACCGTTGCTCGTGTTGAAGCTGCAAGGCGGGCGCATGGATTTCTGGGCCTATCCGGCCAAGGGACTCTGGTGGTCGCTCATCGCGGGCGTGTTCGGTGCCATTGGCGCGTTCGGAGTGTTGCTCGCGTTCGGTGCCGCGCCGAATCCCAAGAGCGCGTACGTGCCGGTCGTCATGAGCATCATTTTCGCGGGCGCGCCGCTGGTGAACGCCTTCACCAGCATGATCAAACATCCTCCCGCGGGCGGCTTCAGCGCGATCAAGTGGCAGTTCTGGATTGGGCTTTTGCTGGCCGCGCTCGGCGGCGCGCTCATCACCAAGTTCAAGCCCGACACCGCTCCAGTGCCGGCACCCAGCGCTATGACGCAATCGCCAGGCAAGCACTGAGCGATGCCTCCGCCCGGCTCGTTTCCCAAGCGGCTCTCGATCAGCAATGCCCAGAGCGAACAACTGCGCGCACTCGTTAGTGCGGTGGTGGGTCCCAATCCGTTTTACACAAAGAAGTTCGAGCGCTCCGGCACCTACAAGATTCGTCACCTCGGCGATCTTGCGGACAACGTCCCGTTCACGACGAAGACCGAGATCGTGGAAGATCAACTCGCCAATCCGCCTTACGGCACCAACCTGACGTATCCGCTCGACCGTTACTCACGCTGCTCCCAGACCAGCGGCACCACCGGCACGCCTCTCCGCTGGCTCGACACACCCGAGAGCTGGGATTGGATGTTGCGCAACTGGCTCACGATCTACGCCGCCGCGGAAGTGACGCGCAGCGATGTCATTTACTTTCCGTTTTCGTTCGGACCTTTCCTTGGATTCTGGACGGCGTTCGAAGCCGGCACGCGTCTCGGCGCGTTGTGTCTGCCCGGCGGTGGCTTGAGCAGCGCGGCGAGGTTGCGCGCGATTCTCGATCACAATGCCACTGTGTTGTGCGCCACCCCGAGCTACGCGATGCGCCTCGCTGAAGTGGCAGCTGAAGAGAAAATTGATCTCACTGCCTCGCCCGTGAAGTTGATCATCCTGGCGGGTGAAGCCGGCGGCAGCGTTCCCGCAACCCGCGCGCGCCTCGAAGACCTTTGGCCCGGCGCACGTGTGTTCGATCACCACGGCATGACGGAAGTCGGGCCCGTGACGTTCGAGTGTCCCGCCAAACCCGGTCGCCTGCACGTGATCGAAACCAGCTACATCGCTGAAATTATCAATCCGAACACTGGCGTCGCGGCGCTGCCGGATGAAACCGGCGAACTGGTTCTCACCAACCTCGGCCGCATCGGCTCGCCGTTGATCCGCTATCGCACTGGCGATCTCGTGAAATCTTCGCACGAACATTTCTGCGATTGCGGGCGCCAGGATCTCGCGCTCGACGGCGGGATCATCGGCCGTGTCGATGACATGATAGTCGTGCGCGGCGTGAACATCTATCCGACCGCGGTGGAAGAAGTCGTGCGCGGGATCGAGGGCGTCGTCGAATACAGCGTGAACATCAGCAATGAATCAGCGCTGACGGAGATCGCGGTGTCGGTGGAATTCGCCGCCATGATTGATGCGCCAGAACAGGTGCGCCGGCTTGAGACTGCGTTCGAACGCGCGTTCTCGTTGCGCGTGCCCGTGATCGTCGCCGAGCCCGGCTCTCTGCCGCGCGCCGAGGCGAAAGCGAAGCGCTGGATTCGCTCGACCTGACGTCACGCCGCTCGACGTCGGAAGATCAGTGACCCAATAAACATCGCGGCACACACGAGCACGATCGCCGCTCCGCAGGGAACATCGAATTGATACGACGCCATCGTTCCGCCGACACTTCCGATCACCCCAAACGCGATGCTGAAGAGAATTTGCTGGCGCAGATTGCAACTCACATTTCGTGCGGCCGCGGGCGGAATCACAATCAGCGCAGTGACTAGAATAATTCCCAGCAACCGAATCGTGACCGCGACCGCCAGCGTGAGAACGATGACGAACAGGTAGTTGAACTTGCGCACCGGCACGCCACAGACATGTGCCATTTCTTCATGCGCGGTGAGCAGAGTGAGTTGGCTCAGCTTCGCGAATAATCCCACTCCCACCACGACGAACAACACTGCGGCGAGAACGACTTCCTGGCGTCCGATGGCGAGAATCTCTCCGAACAAATAGCTGTGTAACTCGCCACGATATTCCTTCAACAAACTCAGAATGATCACGCCGATCGCGACGGAGCCGGACAGCAACAGCGCCATGATCGTGTCGGTAAAGAGGTCCGTATTCTCGCGCAGCCACATGATCCCGCCTGCGACGGCGAGGCTCACCGCGATCATGGGCAACGTGGGATCCATGAGCCCGAACCAGAATCCAACAGCCACACCCGTCAGCGCTGCGTGCGCGATCGTGTCGCTGAAAAAAGCCATTCGCCGCGCCGTGACAAACACGCCCATGAACGCGCAGAGCGGCCCGAGAAAGAGCGCCGCCAGCAACGCCCGCTGCATGAACGGTTCAGTGAACATGGGGGGGGATGACGAATGACGAATGGTGAATGACGAAGGAATTCCCAAAGCGTGAGCGCTTTCGCCGGGTCGCAACATCGCGCGTGATTGTCATTTGTGAATTCGTCATTCCTTCGTCATTGGTCATTGGTCATTCTTTTTCAGTGCCGATGATGATGCGCGTAGGGCGTCACGTGTAGCCCGTAAGCTTGCTTGAGTGAATCAGCGTTCATGACCTGCTCGGGCGGACCTTCGCAACAGATCACGCCGTTGAGCGCGTAAACGCGCGACGCATGCGAATAGACCATCGAGAGATCGTGCGACACGAGGATGACGCTGATCTTGCGCTGCCGCTGCACCGTGGCGATCAGATCGTAAAACGTTTCTTCACCCGGCGTATCCACACCGGCAGTCGGCTCGTCGAGCAGCAGCAAGTCGGGATTGCCTAGCAGCGCGAACGCGATGAGCACCCGTTGAAGCTGTCCGCCGGAAAGCTGCGCGATCGGACGGTTCATCAACGGCCCGACACCGATGTCAGCGAGCGTGGGACGGATCAATTCGTCGGTGACGCGGCCCGAGTGCCAGAACCAATTCTTTGTCTGGCGCAGCCGCAGCGCGAGGAATTCGCGCACGCTCAGAATGAAGCTGCGTTCGAGCGCGAGCTTCTGCGGCACGTAGCCGACACGAGGCAGCACGTTGCGCAGATGAGTTTCGCCAAAAATCCTGATCTCGCCTCGCGACGGTTTCTCCAGGCCGAGCAGACATCGCAGCAACGTGGTTTTGCCCGAGCCATTGGGACCGATGAGCGCGACCAACTGCCCCTGCGGCACGCGCATGTTCACGCCGCGCAGCACCGGTGTGCCACCGAAGCTCACGTGCAAGTCGTGAATGTCCACGGCCAGCGATGGATGCATGCTGATGGGGTGGGTGGACATCAGCGATGAAAGCTCCAAACAAATTCCAAACACCAGGCTCCAAGGCCGAACGCGAGCGCCAGATCGTTCGAGCTTGGATCTTGGAGCTTCTCTAAATCTTGGATCTTCGATCTTGGATTTTTGCGCATCACTTCAAAACCTTCTGGAGCGATTTGAGATTGGCACGCATCGCCTCCTCGTAAGCGTCCGGTGTGAGTTTGCCCGCTTCGATCGTATCGAGGTCAGCGACTGGCACGCGCAAATCATCAGCAATTCGCCGCGCCAGGCGCGAGGCTGAATTCGGGGGAACAAAAATCGCGCGGACGTTGCGCTCGCGTATGGTTCGGCTGAGCGCGGCGAGATTCCTGGGAGTGGGATTGACGCCGGCGACTTTTTCCACGACGCCCACGATGTCCAAGTTGTAGCGGCGCGCAAAGTAGGGAAAGGCATCGTGGTAAGTCACGAGGGCGCGATTGGTTATACCCGCGAGTCCATCGCGAACGTCGGCATCGAGCTTCTGGAGACGCATGACGTATGTGAGCGCGTTGCTGTGGTAAGTGGCTGCGTTCGCCGGATCGATTCGTTTCAGTGACGCAGCGATATTGCTGACCGCGACACATGCCAACTGCGGGTCGAGCCAGAAGTGTGGATTACCTTCGATCAATTGATCCTTCGGAACTGCATCTGAAATCGTCACGAGTTTTTGATCCGCGGTCGAAGCGCTGCGCCGCCATGCGCCAAGCCATTCTTCCATTTCCATACCGTTCACGACCACGAGACGCGCGGCATTCAGTCGGCGGGCATCGCTCGGCGTGAAGGAATAATCGTGGGCATCGGCGCGCGCGGGCAGAAGATTATCCACCTGCGCCTTGTCACCCGCTACGTTCGCCGCCCAGCAGTAGATCGGGAGAAAGCTCGTGACGACGGATGCACCCGTCTCCGCAGCGCGGCAGCCGACGATGGCGGCGAACATCATGATCAGTGCGGTCAGTCGCATCGCCAGAACGTATCGTTCGCGTCAAGAGGTGAAAAGCGTGCGCTGCACAATGGCAGCTACTAACGTGCGCCGTGATGAAGCGCGCGAAACTTCCCGTGGCAATGACCGTGGCCGGCTCCGACAGCGGTGGCGGTGCTGGCGTTCAGGCGGATTTGAAAACCTTTGCGGCGCTCGGCACGCACGGCGTTTCCGTCATCACGAGCATCACCGCGCAGAATCCACGCGGCGTCACCGCGGTGGAGGCGTGCAGCGTGAAGATCATCGATGAACAACTGCGCGCGGTGGCAGCGTTTCGGCCCGCGGCGGCAAAGACAGGAATGTTGTTCTCGGCTGAGATCATTGTCGCCGTGGCGGCGTTCTTCCGCGCGCACAAAAATATCAAACTCATCGTTGATCCGGTGATGATTGCGACGAGCGGCGCTCGATTGCTGCGACCTGACGCAATTCAATCGTTGAGGCGCGAGTTGCTGCCGCTCGCAACCCTCGTCACACCGAACACGGCGGAAGCAGAGGCGCTGACGGGACTGCGAGTGCGTGAGCCGGAGGATTTGCGAACGGTTGCGCGAGCGTTGCACCGCGAGTTCGGCTGCGCCGCCCTGGTCAAAGGCGGACATCTTAACACGCGCACAGTCGCGATCGATGTGTTCTTCGATGGGCAATCAGAGTTACTGCTCGAAGCGCCACGGGCCGTGCGCGTGGCGACGCACGGGACTGGTTGCACCTATGCGGCAGCCATCACGGCCGAAATATCGCGAGGCAAAACGCTGTCGGATGCCGTGACGGACGCGAAGGAATTCATCACCGGAGCGATTTACGGCAGCATGACGGCAGGGCCATTCACCGTGTTGAACCCGTTCTTCTAACCCTCATTCGAGGGCTTTCAGCCGAGTATTTGGAGCGGGAAAATTTTTGTAGCATTCTGAACTTCCTTTGTTACATTCGCCCACTCTTAAAACCGGGAAGTAACGGAATTTCCCGGTTTTGTCCGTCAATAAAGCGATTTTGCACTCGTGACAAAGAAGAAACTCAGCGCGAAGAAAAGCGTGGTCAAGAGCGTCGCCAGCGCGAAGCCTAAAGCTATGGTGCGGAAGGCTTCTGCGCCCAAGGCCCCAATGCCGAAAGCTCCTGCGCCCAAAGCGCCCGCTGCACGGCCTGCGGCAGTGAGGGCTCCTGCCGCCAAAGCTCATGCAGCGACTGCTGCTTCGATCCTTGGACGGCCCATGAGCGCAAAGGTTCCGTCGCGCAACGGAGCCATTTCCGCTTCGGCCTATAAGCCCATCAAGGTGAAGTCAGAGTGGCAGAAGTATTACACGACACTTCTGGAGCTTCGCGAACGACTCGTCGCTCAGATGAACGGGTTGGCCAAAGAATCCGCTGAAGAGATGTCGAGCTATAGCTTGCACATGGCGGATTCGGGCACGGACAATTTTGACCGCGATTTCGCGCTGAGCCTCCTTTCGTCCGATCAGGACGCGATGTATGAGATTGAGGAGGCGCTCAAGCGCATTGAACGAAATACTTTTGGAGTTTGTGAGTTGACCGGGAAGTCGATTCCCAAGGCGCGCCTCGAAGCGATTCCGTGGACGCGTTTCACCGTTGAAGCGCAGGCGCAGCTGGAACGTGATGGCGCGTTGCGTCAGCGTCGATTGGGCGCGCTCGGTTCAGTGGATAGCGTGGGCGGCGTTGAGATTTCGGACGCGGACGAAGACGAGCCGGAAGAAAAGCCGGCGAAGGAAAAAGAATAATTTATGGCACGAGAAATTGTCACGATCGAGTGCTCGGAAGCGCGCAAGGAAGGCGGGTCGCCGTCGCGCTACACGACCACTCGCAACAAAAAGCTGAAACCTGAGAAGCTTGAACTCAAGAAATACAACCCGTTTTTGCGCCGTCATACGGTACACAAGGAAGTGAAGTAACCGCTATGCCACGTAAAACAAACACGGAAAAGAAACGCGGCGAACGCGGCCGCAGCACCGAACGCCGGACGCCGCGCCCGAAGCCGAAAATTGATTTCACGCTCGACGCCCTCGATTTCAAGAACACGAATCTGCTGCGCCAGTTCGTCACCGATCAGGGACGCATCCTGCCGCGTAAGTACACTGGATTGCCGGCGCACTATCAGCGCCGTCTCAACACGGCGATCAAGCGCGCCCGCCAGATGTTGCTGATGAAGTAACGCGCAAGCGTTCTTCGCTGGGCGATGAAGAAGCCCGGATTTCAAATGTCACGCCGCCGATTTATCGGCGGCGTTTCTTTTCTCGCTGCGGCCGGATTCAGCTACGCGCACTTCCTTGAACCACGCTGGTTGCAGGTCAATCGCATCAACGTGCCGCTGTGGAATGGCGCGCGGGCGCCGCTGAAACTGCTGCACATTTCCGACCTGCACGCGTCGCCATTGGTTTCGTTGCGCTTCATCTCCGAGGCGATCGATACGGCATTGCTGTTCAAGCCCGATCTCATCTGCGTGACTGGCGATTTTATCACTGACACGTTCGACGAGGCGTTGCCGTACACGCGCATCCTTAGACGTCTTTCCGATGCGGCACCCTGTTTCGCCGTGCTCGGCAATCATGATGGCGGAGCCTGGGCGCGCGATAATGGCGGTTACAACGACCTCGCTTGGGTCAGTCAGCTATTGCGCGAGAGCGAATTCAACCTGCTGCAGAACCGTTCCAGCCACTTTGCGCTCCGAGATTGGGATCTGAATCTGGTCGGCGTGGGAGATTTGTGGTCCGGTCCATTCGAGCCGGACGTGGCATTCGCCGGCGTGCGCGACAACGCATCGGTTTTGCTGCTCGCACACAATCCGGATACGAAGGATGAAGTCACCTCCCATCGCTGGGACTTGATGCTCGCCGGGCATACTCACGGCGGGCAATTCCGCGTGCCGCTGATCGGAACTCCATTCGCGCCGGTGAAAGACAAACGCTTCGTCGCCGGATTACATCGTTGGAACGATCGCTGGCTTCACGTCACCAAAGGCGTTGGCAACGTGCTCGGCATGCGCATCAATTGCCGGCCGGAAGTCAGCTTCCTCACGCTTACCTGACATGCCGCGCGGACTGGTCATCGCCAATGGTCAGCAGGTTGAAGCCGAGCTCCCGTGCTCGATCGAACGATGGCTCGTTGCGCAGAACCTGCTCCCGCGCAGCGTGGTGGTCGAACACAATGGCGAAGCGGTTGTGCCATCCGAGTTCGCGGCGCGCATCGTTGCGAATGGTGATCGCCTGGAGATCGTCAAG
>DATHEW010000761.1:0-2939 GCA_035318425.1 Candidatus Acidiferrum sp.
GCTGCCGTTCAGTTATTACGTGGAAATGCTGCGCGCATTGAAGTCGCTCGATTCGCGGCTGCAACTCAAATGCTTTACCGCGATTGAAATTCTTCACCTCGCCTGGCTCGCGAAAAAGTCCGTCACTGAAACCTTGAGTGAGTTGAAAGCGGCCGGTCTCGCCTCCCTCACCGGTGGCGGCGCGGAGATTTTCCGCAAGGAAGTGCGTTCCCAAATCGCCAAAGGCAAGGAATCCGCGGAGGAATATCTGGACGTGCATCGCACCTGGCATCGCCTCGGCGGACGCAGCACGTGCACGATGCTCTACGGTCATGTCGAATCGCTGGCGGATCGCGTGGATCACTTGCGCCAGCTCCGCGCGCTTCAGGATGAGACGCACGGGTTCGTCGGCTTTGTGCCGCTCGCATTTCAACCGGACAACAACAACATTCCGGTGAAGCATCCGCCGACAGGATTCGATTCACTTCGCACCATTGCGGCCAGCCGCATCTACCTCGACAACTTCGATCACATCACCGCGTACTGGATTGGCCTCGGCATGAAGCTGGCGCAAGTCGCGCTCAGCTACGGCGCGGACGATCTTCACGGCACGATCATCGAGGAACACATTTTCCACATGGCGGGATCGCGGACGCCGCAGTTGCAGACGGAAGCCGAGATGGTGAAAGCCATTCGTGAAGTAGGGCGCACGCCGGTGCAGCGGAATACGTTTTACGAACCGCTTAGAATCGGTAATCAACCCGCCCACACCGAAGCGCAAAGCGCGATGAGATCGGATGTGTTGGAACAAAACCTGGCAACGGCATGATTCCCGAGGCCGAACCAAACAAGCTCCGCATGGTGCCACCGGAATCGCCGGAGCAGATCGCCCGGCGCGTTGAGCGCGATAGAATCTCCGCGGAACGCCAGCGCGAGCAGGACCTCGAACAGTCGCTCAAACCATTCCGTGTCGGCTCGGTTCCTTACTTGAACGCCGTGCCGTTGACGCGAGGGATCGAGGACGAAGTGTTGTTCGTCACGCCATCGAGGCTCGCCGAAATGCTGCGACGCGATGAACTCGATGCCGCGTTGGTCAGCATCACCGAGCCGCTGCTGAACGATCGTTACGACATTCTGGACGGCGTCGCAGTGGCCTCATTGGGTGAGGTGAAGAGCGTCTTCGTGGCGCACCGTTATCCGCTCGCGGAGATTCGCGAGATTTTTTGCGATGCCGCTTCGCTCACGAGCGTGAACCTGATGAAGGTGCTGCTTGCCGAACGCGGATTGAGACCTGAGTTCGTTCCGTTGCCGGATTATGAAATCGCGCCGAGCTGTGATGCGGTGTTGTTGATTGGTGATCGCGCGTTGGATTTCACGCGAGCGAAGCACGATCACCAGATCTGGGACCTGGGTGCGGCGTGGTACGATTTGACGAAGCTGCCGTTCGTTTATGCTGCGTGGTCGCTGCGGCGCGGAATCGAGAACACGCAGCTTCGGGTTCAACTCAGGGAGTCGAAAGAGTTCGGCGTGGATACGCTGGACCACATCATTCGCACGCGAACGGATTACGATCTGGATTTCCGGAAGGATTATCTCGGCTGGCACATTCATTTCCATCTGGGCACGGATGAGAAGAGGGGCATCGCCCGTTTCGTCGAACTGTTGCGCAAACACGGGCTCGGGCCGGTTTACGATCCGGTTTACGTTAGTTAGCCAATCGCCGATTCCACGATGGTGGTCAGTTTTGCACGCCGAACCATGCGTTCCACTTGCAGGCTGCATCAATTCTTACGATTCAACCGCCACTTCACGCTCGCCGATTGCGTGGCACATCGCGCGCTGAGCGAAGGATGGCCGGTGCCGGATGAATTGATTACGGGTTAAGTTCCGAGCCAATTCCGCACCGGTTTTTTTTCAACTTTTGAAAGAGGGGGACTTATGAAACCACGCCATTCAACGACCGAGGAAGGAACCTCGCTGGTGCATGAACACGTTCCAGCGCGGCGCAGCCGCCCAAGTGTGCATGGCAACAAGGGAACGCGAGTCGAGAAGGTCGTCACGATCAATCGCAGGCCGGAGGAACTCTTCTCGTTCTGGCGCAACTTCGAGAATCTCCCGCGTGTGATGGAACACATCGAAAGTGTCGAGTGCCAGGACCGGCGCCGGTCGCATTGGCGGCTGCGCTGGCCGAAAAATAAAGTCGTGGAATGGGACGCCGAGATCATCAACGAACATCCGAATGAATTGATCGCGTGGCGGACGCTTGAGGGCTCCGATGTTCAGCACGCAGGATCGATTCGCTTCACGCCCGCTCCCGGCGCGCGCGGCACGGAGGTGAAACTGGCGGTGGAATACGAGACGAGCAAGTTCGCCAACTTTCTGGCGAAAGTCTTCCGCCGCTCACCCGAACAGCAGATCGAGGAAGACCTCCGCCGTTTCAAACAACTGATGGAAGGCGGCGAAACAACAGCGGCGCAATAGAAGAGGTCAGCCGCCCGTCATGGGTTCTTGCGTCTCGAAGGTTCGCGCCGTACTGGAGCTTTGCGTTTTCTGGCGTCCACGAACTTGCCGGGATTGAGAATGCCGTTGGGATCGAGAGCGCGTTTGACAGCCGAATGAAGCGCGCGGCTTTCCTCTGACGCAGCAAGCGGCCACCAACGTTCCTTCGCAATGCCGATTCCGTGTTCGCCCGTAATCACACCACCGAAAGCGAGGACCTGGCGGAACAGTTCGTCGAGCGCCGCGTGACTGCGTTTTTCCGCATCAGGATCGTTCTGATTGACCATTACATTTACATGGATGTTGCCGTCGCCAGCGTGGCCGAAGCACGCGACGGGAAGATCGAACTTCTTCTGCAATCCGGCGGTGAACTCGAACAATGCTTCCAGTTTTCCGCGCGGCACCACAATGTCTTCGTTCAATTTCGTCAGGCCGGTGTCTCGCAGCGCGTACGAAAATTC
>DATHEW010000762.1:0-6752 GCA_035318425.1 Candidatus Acidiferrum sp.
ACCATCCCACGGTTCCATCAGGCAACTGTGGAACTGATAGAACGCGCGCTTTTCATCGGGCATCGTGGGATGATTTTCCCAAGGCTCGGGGATCATCATCATCATGGCGTGCGGCAGCGAGTAGCCGGAAAGCGTGAGCAACTCGAGGCAGTTGTCGAACACTGCGGAGTCCGAGCCGTCCGTGTTCGCGATGGGCAATAATTTTTTAATGTCGTCGCCCCAGACTTCGCTTTCGAAAAGCATCTGGCGCGCGTTGAGCCAATTCACGTTGCCGCGCAACGTGTTGATTTCTCCGTTGTGCGCGATGTAGCGATTCGGATGCGCGCGCGGCCAGCTCGGAAACGTGTTCGTGCTGAAACGCGAATGCACCAGCGCAATCGCCGAGGTGATCGCCTCGTCGCGCAAGTCGGGATAAAACAAATCGACCTGCTCCGGCATCAACATGCCTTTGTAAGTCAACGTCTTGTAGGAAAGCGACGAGACGTAGAAATGTTCTCCGCCCGGCACCTTCACGCCCGTGCGCCCGTAACGGATCAAATTCTCCGCGCGCTTGCGAATGATGTAGAGCTTGCGCTCGAACGCCATGTCGTCCGCGAGCTTCGCGTTGCGCCGAATGTACACCTGGCGGATGAACGGCTCGCTCGCCTTGGCTGTGAAGCCAAGCGAGGCGTTGTTCGTCGGCACCGTGCGCCAGCCGATCACGGCCTGGCCTTCCTCGGTGACAATCTGGTTGAACAACTTCTCGCACTCGGCGCGTTGCTTTGCGTCCTGCGGGAGAAACACCTGGCCCGCGCCGTATTCCTTCGCGTCCGGCAGTGAAATTTTGTCCTTCGTCGTAACCGCCTTGAGAAACTCGTGCGGCGTCTGGATGAGAATGCCAGCGCCATCGCCCGTGTTCGCCTCGCATCCACACGCGCCGCGGTGATTCAACTTCACGAGCGCGCCGATGGCGTCGCGAATAATCCCGTGCGACTTCTTGCCTTTGACGTGGGCGATGAAGCCAACGCCGCAGGCATCGTGTTCGAATTGGGGGTCGTAAAGACCCTGGGCTGTGGGTGCAGTGATCATAACTGAAATCCTTTCGTTTCGAGTGCGCGGGGCGGCGCAGAGCGAACCCCAACGGGGTTCCATCCTTCAGCCCAGGGTTGCGACGCAGTCGCTACCTTGGATAACCCCAACAAAATGCTTTTGCATCCATTCGCCGCGACGTGATCTCCGCAATCCTGGGCCGAGTGATGCAACGTTGTTGGCGTTGAAAAGCGGACAGGTGACGCGTTCATGAATTTCTCCTGACTTTTCTCCGCGCTTTCACGTTCTGCGTTCCTCCGTTCACATGCGCGCCGTTGCCATTCGTGGATGGTCTCGCGGAGACGCCGTTCTTCAGCACTTCAATAAACGCCTCTGTGTTCGCGTAAAGTTTTCGTCCCTTGCGGTGAATGATTCCAATCGGCCGCGAGAAAGAACTATTGGCCAGTGGCACCGCGGCGAGCGTGCCGAGTTGCAACTCGTGCTGAAGTGTCGGCTTGGGCAACAGCGCCACGCCAGAGCCGGCTTCGACCGCACGCTTGATCGCCTCGATGTTGTCGAATCGCACCATGACGTTCGCCTCGATTCCGTGGTCCTTCAGGAACCGATCGATTTTCTTCCAGATGGACAATTCCGTGTCGAACCCAACGAGTGTTTCTTCCTCGAGTTGCTGCACGTCGAATCTCTTCAACTTGGCAAAACGATGTTCCGGATGACACGCCAGCACCATCGGTTCGTCGCGCCACGGGATGACCAATACGCCTTTGCGCTCGGCGGGATACGAGAGCACGCCGAGATCGACCTCATCCGTGAGCACGCGTTCGCAAACGCGATCTGGATGCGCGTATTCCACCTCCACTTTGGCGTCGGGATAAAGCTGGTTGAACTTCGCCACGCACCGGCTCATGTCGCGGAAGTCCACGGAGTAAATCGCCGCGACACGAATGACGGATTCAACAGCGGCGCGCCGATTCTTCACCTGCGCCACCACTTCGAAATAGCGATCCACGACTTCGCGGCAGCCGTCGTAAAAAACCTTTCCTTCCTCCGTCACGGCCCAGGGCCGGCGCGATCGATCGATCAGCGACACGCCAAGATTTTCCTCGATCGCCTGCACGGTCTGGCTGGCGGAGGATTGCAGCACGTCGTTCGCTTCGGCTCCGCGGGAGAAACTGTGGAACCGGACGACGTCACAATAAACTTTCAGTGCTTCGATCTGCATCAGTATTTCCGATACAAGCCCATTTCGGGTTCGTCATTGGTGATGCACCACGCGCATGAGGTCAATGAATTTTTTCCGTTTTTCCGCCCTTGTTTATGTGGATATTTTCTGTGGCCATTACGTGAGCTGGCTCGTTAGCCTGCGCGCCGACAGGGAACCTGGAATTAACATGAACATCACTACTCAACTTTCGCTCTTCCTTGAGAACAAACCCGGCACGCTGGCGCGCATGTGCGAATCACTGCACAAGGCCAAGATCAATATTTACGCCTTCACGACGAGCGACACCGTGGATCACAGCGTGGTGCGAATGATCGTGAGCGATACGCGCAAAGCGCTTCTGCTCTTCGAAGAACACAGCGTCCTTGTGATCGAGAACGATGTACTGATGATCGAGGGCGACAACAAACCGGGTTCGCTCGCGAAGATTGCGCAGAAGCTCGGCGCCGCGAAGGTGAACATCGAGTACGCCTATTGCGCCACGCCGCCGAACGAGACCAAAGGTTTGCTCGTTCTGCGCCCGAGCGATTGCAAGAAAGCGTTGAAGGCGTTGAACACTTGAGATGAAAGCTCCAAACACCAACGCAATGCCAGAGCGTGATTGAGGTTTGCTGTTTGGAGCTTATCTGATGTTTGGATTTTGGACCTCGGTGTTTTGAACCATCCTCTCCTTTACGAGATCAACACCCGCTGCTGGCTCGCTGAACTCTCTGATCGAGCGGGCCGCCGTCTCACGCTCGCTGAGGTGCCCGATTCCGAGTTTGAGTTTTGGCAGCGCTGCGACTTCACGCACATCTGGCTCATGGGGGTGTGGACGCTTGGCCGCCGCGGACTCGATCACAGCAAACGTGCTTTCGCCGGACGCGAGACGGAAATCGGGCCGTGTGAACTGGCGGGTTCACCGTACGCGCTCACGGGCTATCAGGTTTCGCGCAAGCTCGGTGGCGACGGCGCGCTCGCCGCATTCCGCCGCAAGCTGAACGAGCGCGGCATCAAGCTGGTCCTCGATTTCATTCCGAACCACACGGCGCTCGATCATCCGTGGGTAAAGGCGCATTCCGAGTTTTACGTGACGAGCGACTCGCCGCGTGACGGAACAATCAAGCCTTTTCGTGGTGCGATAAAATGGTTCGCGCATGGCGACTCCGGGCACGACTCGCCCTGGGTGGACACGTTGCAACTCGATTACCGCAATCCCGCGCTGCGCCAGGCGATGATCGCGGAACTGATGCGCGTGGCGGAGCGTTGCGACGGGGTGCGGTGCGACATGACAATGTTGGAGTTGAACGAGGTGTTCGCCCGCACGTGGCGCGATTTTGCAGTCGAAACGGTTTCTAACGATACGGAGTTCTGGAGCGCCGCAATCAACACGGTGCGTGGCCGCTGTCCCGAGTTTCTGTTTTTAGCTGAGGCGTACTGGGACCTTGAAGCGCGCCTGCAGGAACTTGGCTTTGATTTCACCTACGATAAAAAACTCTACGATCGTCTCATCGCTCGCGGGGCCGGAGAAGTGACCCGGTATCTGCATTCGCTCGCGCCGGAGTTCATCGCTCGCAGCGCGCATTTTATCGAGAACCATGACGAGCCGCGCATTGCATCATTGTTGGGTCCGCGCGAGCATCACGCTGCCGCGTTGCTGGTGCTTGGATTACCCGGGATGCGCTTCATCCATGAAGGGCAGGCGAGCGGGCGGCGCATTCACGCCAACGTTCATTTTGCGACACGCCATCATGAGCCGGATGATTCCGGCACCACCGCGAATTACGAGAAGCTGTTGGGCGCGCTTCGGCAAACATCAATCGGGCGCGGTGAATGGAGATTGTTGAAAGCGCAACCCGCGTGGACCGAGAATCCAACGCACCAGCACATCGCCATCGTCCAATGGCAAACAGATTCGCGCGCCTTCGATCTCGTGGTTGTGAATCTCAGCGCAGTGCAGAGTCAATGCTACGCGCCGCTCACTGCGGCGAGCCTGGACAAATTCAACTGGCACCTCGTGGATCTGGTAGGCGATGAAGTTCACGAGCGCCAGGGCGATGCGTTGAACACGCGCGGTTTGTATCTCGACCTCGCGCCACACGCAGCGCAGTTGTTTCGCTTCACGCCGGCACCTTGATGCGACGCGATGTGAGCGTGAAACTCGCGTTCTGAATTCCGTTGCTCGTCAAATCACTCGCGAGCTGTCCAGGCGTTCGCGGATGCATCTCGCCAGCGTTCGAGGCGCGTAGGGCTTTTGCAGAAAATCGAATCCTTCGCGCAGCCGCACATCCTGTCCCACGGTTTCCGCGCTGTAGCCGCTCGTGAAAACGATCCTCAGCTTGGGGTGTGGCCCGCGCAACGCTGCCGCCAGTTCGCGTCCTGTCATTCCGCCGGGCATCGCCAGGTCCGTGAGCAATAGGTCGATACCGCCGCGATGCTCCCGCGATCGCGCCAGCGCGGCATTGCCCGAGTCCGCTTCGATGACGCGATAGCCATACGCTTCCAGAACATGGCAAACGAGCCTGCGCAGCGGCCGTTGATCTTCCACCACGAGGATCGTTTCATTCCCGCCACGAATCGTTTCCTCCGTGGTAACATCAACCGCTTCGGCGCGGCCCGATACCGCGGGAATGAAAATCTTGAAGACGGTTCCTCGATCCACCGCGGTCTGCAGTGTGATCCATCCGCGATGCTGTTTGACGATTCCGTACACGGTCGCCAATCCCAGCCCGGTGCCTTTTCCAACCTCTTTGGTGGTAAAGAACGGCTCAAAAATCTTCGAAACATTCTCCGGCGCGATGCCGCATCCGGTGTCCGCCACCTCCAGGTACACGAACTCTCCGGCGGACGCCTCGGGATTCTGGTCGGCAAAAGCCTGGCCGATCGTCTCTATGCCCGTGCTGATTTTCAACGCGCCGCCTTTGGGCATGGCATCACGAGCGTTGATCGCGAGGTTCATCAATACCTGCTCGATCATTCCACCATCCGCCAGGATCGGTGCGGCGTTCGACACTTTGAAGGTGAGCTTGATGTCCTCGCCGAGAATGCGGCGGAGCATCTTGATGATTCCTTCCACCACATCATTCAGGTTCAGCTTGCGCGTTTGGAGAATCTGCCGTCGGCTGAACGTGAGCAACTGGCGCGTGAGGCTCGCCCCGCGCTCAGCCGCGAGCGAAATCTCCTCGGCCGAGTCCTTGGATTCTCCGCTCAATGCCGCATCTTCCAACATCAATGATGCATGGCCCTGGATCACGGTGAGGATATTATTGAAATCATGCGCCAACCCGCCGGCGAGCTGGCCGATGGATTCCATTTTTTGCGCCTCGCGTAACTGAGCCTCGAGGGTGAGCCGCTCGGCGCGTCCCCGCGCTTCATCAAGGGCACGCGTCACGGCTGGACCCAAACGCTCCATGCGGTCCTTCAACACGCAATCCGTCGCGCCTGCTTTCAGGATCTCGACGGCGCGATCTTCGCCAATGGTTCCCGAAACCACGATGAATGGAATATCGAAACCCGTTTCGCGAAGCAGTTCGAGGCCGCGCTTCACTGAGAATTGCGGCAGGCTGTAGTCCGAGAAAATGATGTCCGGCTTCTCCGTCATTCCCGCGCGGCAGTCTTCCTCATGACACGCGATTTTGTATTGAGGATCGAAACCGGCTTGCTGCAACGCGTCCACGAGCAGCGCCGCGTCGTCCGGCGAATCTTCGACGATCAATGCCTTCAGCGGGGTGCGCATTGGGTGAGTAATGGTTTTGGGGTTTTGTTGAAACGCGAACACCGCCGGTTGCCTGTTCGCACGGGCGCCTCAAACTGGTGCGCGCGCCCTGCCGTGGGACGATGCGCTACACAATTCCAGAAGAGAATTTGGTCTTCGATGGTGGTGGCACTGATCGCGTCAAGACTTTGATCCAGCAGGAGCTTATCGAAGTTCCTATTCATTCAGCACACTGACGAGGCGGCGGCGAGAGAGTTTCATTTCTCTTTCACGCTTTGGCCTCAATAAACCCTTGGCGTGGCAACAGCCCCGGCTTGAGCAACGCCCATTGCAGAGACAACTGCGGTGTCACTTCGCTCAAGTTTTGGAAATCCACTGGCTTCACGATATAGGCTTCCGCGCCGAGCCGCCGGCTCACCGCGATGTCCCGATGTTGCCGCGACGCTGTCAACACCACCACTGGAATCGATTTCGTCCGCGGATCAGCTTTGATTTTTCGCAAGACCTCCAGTCCGCCGACCTTGGGCAGTTCCAAATCCAACAGAATCATTTGCGGGCGGTCACTCGGCTGCCGGTGCGCGTAGTCACGCCTGCTGAACAGGAAATCGAGCGCCTCGGCGCCATCGCGCACCACATGAATGCGGTTGGTGATGTTCGCGTCCTTCAACGCGCGCAACGTCAATTCCACATCGTCCGGATTGTCTTCGATGAAAAGAATATCCACTAGTTCATCGGATGCCAGCAGGGACGCGGTGACGACTTCTGGAGCCGGTTCGCCCTGGTCCGAAAACAGCATGCCCGCCGGGATGT
>DATHEW010000763.1:0-4052 GCA_035318425.1 Candidatus Acidiferrum sp.
GCAGCGACGCGGACGTAGTCGTGATCGATGAATTGATCCTGGGTAACGTGCGCGTGCCCGTCGCTCAGGTGCAGGAAGTCCGAAACACGAGCCTCGTGCAGCGCGCCTCGGCCAAATAGCGTGCAACGATCGGGTTATTTCGCGTCCGCCAAATTCACCAGCTTGATCGCGCCGATGCCGCCGGGATTCCAGTTCGTGAACAGGATGTAGATCTCGCGATTCCTGCCTTTGCCATGCACGTACCACGCCGCGTCATGAATGTGCAGCGCGTCGGCATAACCGAGATCATCCTTCACGCGAATGGTGCTGACGATCGCGCGCGTCTTCAGGTTCACGATGTAGATCGGGCCGAAAGTCGCTTTGCCATCTGGTCCTTTCGGGCCGTCGAGACATGGCGCGAGCGCGTAGTCTTCCCACACATCCACATCGCACACCGTGCTGCCCGGAGGCAGTCCCATCGACTCCAGCCATTTATCCTTCTTGAACGCGTATTCCTTGATGATCGCTTCCGGCCGCGCCGAGACGTAAAGCGTCTTGTGATCCGAGCTGTAAGTAATGCCGTGCGGCGTGCGTGAAAATTCCCGGCCTCCGATGAATGTGCCGTCGAGCTTCAGCGGATCAGTGGTGCCGTGCATGAACCACTGCTTGCCGTAGCCGTCCGTGACGTAAACGTCTTTGGCGCCTGCGAATGCCGCGTCGGTCGGCATGTATTCTTTCTTCGTCTTGTACGGCCCCCCTTGCGGCCAATCGAGTTTCTGAGCCTGCGTGAACGTGGTGTCGGACAAATAAACTTCACCCTCCATGTTGTCGGCGGCGACAACGAGCGGGAGCTTGCCGCGACGTGGAAGAAGATCGGCACCGTGAAGATTGCCGCTGGCAAACATCGGGTCGCCCTTCACGATCCAAGACTTCGCCAACTTGTTGCTGAAAGCGACCCAGCCCACGTTTTGCAGGCCCCAGTAAACCACGTCGCGTTCAGCATCGACCACGATGGTCCCGTGTGCGGGTTTGAGTGAATTGGCGATCTCGCCCGGCACCGTCATGAGATCTTTCGCGGCGGCAAATTTCCAAAACCCTTGGCCAGTGACTGCCACCTTTTCGGTGAGCGGCGCGGGCGCTTTGATTGGACCGGACTTCTCGACGACGAACTTCAACGGCGTGGCGGCGTTCGTGGAGCCGTGCAGGTGTTTGAATTCAACATCGTGCGCGCTGGCGCAAAACGCGGCACCGACGGCCAGAGCAGCGAAAGAGATTTGTTTCATGTGCGTTGTGTTGTTGGTGGCAAACAGAACGAAACGCGGGTGAAATCTCAATGCGTAAGTTTGACCTCAGCACGCGCGGATCAACTCACCTGATCACTTGGACACCAAATCCTCTTCGATCGCGTCCAGTGACAGTCGCATATCGAGGAGAAAGAATGTCAGTGACGTGACCAGGAAGCAGATGCTGATCGCGAAAAACATCAGCACGATCAGATGCGCAGGAAAGTGAAAGAGCGCCATGCCGAAGAGAAGCAACACCATCAGGCTGGCCATGAACATGCAACCGACCGATGCGCTGATGGCACTACGAACGATGCGCGCGCGGCGATGAAAAATCTCGATCTGCTTTGCCGTGCCGGCATTCGCGTGCCCCGCGCGGCGCTCGCCCACGAGTTCGCGCAACCGGTCCGTCACGCGTCCGAAACGATTCGTCAGCGACAGCAGCAGCAATCCCACCCCTGAAATCAAGGCCACGGGCGAGATGCTCGCCTGCAATACTTTGATCAATGACTCCAATGTCATCGGTTCCATGGCGGCGATGTTAGCAGGAGCCGCGCGACTTGCCAGTGACACTGGGACGAGGCACGCGATACGTTAGCGCCGGATGAAAACGATTTTCGCAGCATTGCTCATCGCGGCTACAGGGTTCGCGGCCGAAACGAATCAGGAGGCCCGGTTTTTTTCCAACACGCGTCAGCTCACGTTCGAGGGAAAGCGCAGCGGTGAAGGTTACTTCTCGCCAGACGGCAAGGCCCTGATCTTCCAAAGCGAACGCGACCCGGAGAACCCGTTCTATCAGATCTTTCTGCTCAATCTGGAATCCGGCGACACCCATCGTGTCTCGCCAGGCATTGGCAAAACCACGTGCGCGTTTTTCGGCAGTGGCGATGAAGTGCTCTTCGCCTCGACGCATCTCGATCCGAATGCGCGCGCCAAGCAGAAGGCCGAACTCGAGTTCCGCGCCACGGGAAAGGAGCGGCGTTACTCGTGGGATTACGATGATCAAATTGATTTGTTCGCGGCGTGCCGCGATGGAACGAATCTGCGCCAGCTCACGACGTCGCCGGGCTACGATGCCGAAGGTGCGTTCTCTCCGGATGGGAAGCAAATCGTGTTCTCCTCGCTTCGCGCGGCGTATCCCACCAACAAGCTTTCTTCTGCTGACCTGAAGCGGCTCGAAACCGATCCCGCTTACTTCGGCGACATCTACATTATGAACGCGGATGGTTCCGCGCCTCGACGGCTCACACAGGAGCCGGGCTATGACGGCGGGCCGTTCTTCTCGCCGGACGGCGCGCGCATCGTGTGGCGGCACTTCAATACCAACGGTGTCATCGCCGACGTATTCACGATGCGGCTCGATGGGTCGGACAAGCGCCGCGTCACCGATTTCAAATGCATGTCATGGGCGCCGTACTTCCACCCGTCTGGGCGTTACCTGATCTTCACGGCGAACAAGCTGGGTTTCGCGAATTTCGAACTGTTTATCGTAGAGGCGAATGGCGCGCATGATCCGGTTCGCGTCACATTCACCGATGGCTTTGATGGCTTGCCTGTGTTCTCGCCCGACGGCAAGAAGCTGGCGTGGACCTCG
Source organism: Candidatus Acidiferrum sp. (assembly GCA_035318425.1). Taxonomy (GTDB): domain Bacteria; phylum Verrucomicrobiota; class Verrucomicrobiia; order Limisphaerales; family SIBH01; genus JANNGC01. The sequence continues at coordinate 2,857 of DATHEW010000763.1, forward strand.
GGCCGTAGCTCGGATGGAAAGTCGCAAATCTTTCTCGCGGATTGGAACCACATCGCCGCGCTCGTTGATGTGAGCGGCGCGCCAGCGCGCGCGAACATCGTCCATGCGAGCGCTGTTCCCGCCACCAGCGACATCTCAGTCGCCACGCTGAGCAACGATGTCGTCTATCTCGCGTCGGAAAAACTCGAGGGCAGGTTCACCGGCAGCAAAGGCGCAGAGCTCGCGGCTGAATTCATCGCGCAACGTCTCCAGGCGGCGGGCCTGCAACCCGTCGGTGACAGCAACACCTTCTTCCAACGCTTCGAGTTCAACTCGGGCGTGCGCGTGATCACGAATGAGAACTCGCTCCTGATCCGGCGCAGCGATGAAACCACTGAGTTTCGTGTCGATGAGGATTTTCGTCCGCTCGCCTTCTCAGACAATGGAAAGGCGGAAGGCGAGGTCGTCTTCGTCGGCTACGGATTATCAGTACCTGGCAAATTGGGCGAAGGCTACGACTCGTATGCCGGGCTCGACGTGTCGAACAAAGTCGTTCTCGCGTTGCGTTACGTGCCCGAGGAGGTCGAGCCCAAGCGCCGCCAGGAGCTGAATCGTTACGCGGGCTTGCGCTACAAAGCGATGATCGCACGTGAGCACGGTGCGAGGGCGATCCTGTTTGTCACCGGTCCCAGCTCGCCGAATCCCGGCGTACTCACCTCGATCGAATACGACAACAGCGTCGCTGGATCGGGAATCATCGCGGCTTCGATTACGAGCAACGCGGTAACGCCATTGTTCGCCGGCACCGGTCGTGATCTCAAAACGCTTCAAGCAAACCTCGATAAGGAGAACCCCCACGCAGAGGGCGGCTTCACGCTTACCAATGTTGCGGTGAGAATCGCAGCGTCTCTGGAGCGGCTGAAGAAATCTGATCGCAACGTGCTGGCGTACCTGCCGCCTCAACGTGCCCCCGGCATCTTGCCGGGATCACCGTCCGAGCCCGGCGAGACGCCTTGGGCACGTTTGCATTCCGAAACCATCCTCGTCGGCGCGCACTACGATCATCTCGGCTACGGCGAGAGCGGAGCAATGTTGCGCCAGGGTGAGGAAAAGAAGATCCACTTTGGCGCTGACGACAATGCGTCCGGCACCGCCGTCATCCTGGCGTTGGCCGAATCGCTGGCGGCAGAGCGGGTCAAGAATCCGGCAGCGTTCAC
>DATHEW010000764.1:0-4772 GCA_035318425.1 Candidatus Acidiferrum sp.
AAGGCGATAGCTTCGATTCAGTCCAAGCGTTCGGAAAGAAAGCGCCTGTGGCCCAAAATCACTCGCTACGGCTCTACCGCCAACAATTCCATGAAAACCCCTACGCATAATCGTCCGTTCGCTTCTCAACGCGCATGGTCGGTATCCGCAGCCACCTTCTTCGTGTGCCTGCGGCGGCTTTTGGTTTCATTTGCGACGATCGCTACTCTGGCCATCTACCTTACCATCGCCGTTGGAAGTCACGCTCCGATGATCAGCTATGATGGCGCGGCCTACACGGCCACCCCCTCGATCGTGGGCCTGAATGGCGGCAGCGGTTGGCGTGCGGAATGGAGTGGAGCGAATAACGTTGTCAGCAACGGATTTGCTTTCGCCAGCCTGTTGGTTGCCGGCACCGCTTTACTACTGACGGCAACAACATCGGCTCCTTTCGCCCGCTACCAACGGCTTTGCGGCATCGCTAAATAGTGGCAAGTGGGGCAAAGAGGGCATGACATTGTGGATCAGTTTTCTGGTGCGGCGCGATAACTCGCTCATAAATTCCTACGCGCGGTTTTCTCTCTTCGATAGCGGAACGGAAGAACTATTCATTGGCGTGCCAATCAACAGAGACCAATGGGGCTTGCACGTATGGGATTTCGGAAACCGCGGCGGAATTTCTGTTGAGAATCCGGCCCCGGCAGCCACCCGGCAGTTTCCGATCCTACCCGCAGCGGGGCAGACATCCGTTTTCCGGCTTTGATGAAGTCCGGTTTGGCGAAACGTACGCCGGTGTGGCGCCCAGCCACCGCATAATTGGTCCGCCGACGGTCAGACAGCCCAAACCGCAGCCAATGTTGTGTTCAATGTCACCGCGATTGGGTCGGGGTGAGGGGACAGTCCTTCAATCCGCGAAACGTTTTATTCTTGGCAAAGCACTAACCAACTGCCGCGAGCACTTCATCAACGTGCTCCTCGGGTTTCACCTTCGGCCAGATTTTCTGGATGTGCCCATCGGGGCCAATGAGAAACGTCACGCGATGTGTGCCTTGGAATTTGCGGCCCATGAAAGATTTCTCTCCCCAGACACCGTAAGCCTGAACAATTTGCTTCTCGGGATCTGCCAGCAACGTGAAGGGCAGTTTGTATTTCGCCACGAACTTGTCGTGCGCTCGCACCGGATCCGTGCTCACGCCCAGCACGACAATCCCGCGATCGATAAACTCCTGATACGAGTCACGGAAGGCGCATGCTTCCTTCGTGCAGCCGGGCGTGTCATCTCTCGGATAGAAGTACAGCACCACATGCTTGCCGCCGAGGTCGTTGAGCGATACTCGTCCGCCGCCGCTGGTTTCCGCGGAGAAGTTTGGCGCTTTGTCGCCTTCCTTGAGTTTCAGGTCAGGAGCTTTGGCCATAATATCATTTCGATTCGTCGCTCTGATCGCGTGGTGCCGTGGTGCTCGACTGGTTCGCCGCCAACGCAGCGGGATGTTTGCTGAGCTGCTGCATGCCGTCGAAAAGGTAGATCAATCCCGATACGCCCGTGAGCGCCGCCGCCGCGATGCACAACCCGTAAAGCCATTGTTGATCCAGCTTGAACAGCGCCCACAGCACCGCCGCCATTTGCAGCACTGTGGCACATTTGCCAAGCAGGTGCGGACGCACCACGACCTTGCCCACCACGTAATGAATCAACGCCAGACCGATCAGCAACAACACGTCGCGGCTCAGGATCGTGACCGTGAGCCAGATCGGAATCGGCGCGAGGTGCGGCTCGTTGCGCAGGCTCAACAGCACGATTCCCGAGACGAGCAGCAACTTGTCCGCGAGTGGATCGAGCACCGCTCCCAATTCGCTGCGCTGATTGAAATGCCGCGCGATGAATCCATCAATGCCATCACTGATCGCGGCGAGTGCAAAGCATCCGATCGCCAGCCAGCGCAGCGTCTCGTTGCCCGTGCGCACGTAATAAAGCACCTGCGCCACGAAGAACGGCACCAGCAGGATGCGAACGATGGTGACTTTGTTGGCGGTGGTCATTTGTGGCTTGAGCACATTGCCGCGACACGCGGTTTGCAGTCAACTCGGACGCAAAAGTGAATTGCTGGAATTTCCGACAGTCGGTATTCCACAGCAGGTCACGCCCATGAACTTCCTGACGAAAGAACAACAACAAGTCCTCGCTGTGATCCTGCTCCTGTTGCTCACCGGAATCGCGGTCAGGACATGGCGAATTGCGCATCCGCCCGCGACGTTGACGGGTAAATCTCCCGCGCAGCAGCAAAAACCTTGAGATTCCGTCTGCTCCTGTCGATGTTCTCGCAGCAACGATGCACGACATCAACTTCGACGAAGAACTCGAGAAAATCCTGGCCAAGGATTCGCGCTACACACGCGAGGCTTACCTGCTGGTCCGCGAAGCGCTCGATCATACGCAGAAGAAGATCGGCAAGCCCGGGAAGGACGATGCTCCGCGCCACGTGAGCGGCCAGCAGTTACTCGAAGGCATCCGCGACTATGCGCTGCAACAGTTCGGCCCGATGGCACTCACCATTCTGATCGAATGGGGTATTCAGCGCTGCGAAGACTTCGGCGAGATTGTTTTCAACATGGTGGAGAATTCGCTGCTTGCGAAAACCGACCAGGATACCCGGGAAGATTTCAAGGGCGGCTATGATTTCGAAAGTGCGTTTCGGAAACCGTTCGTGCCGTCGAAAAAAGCGACGACACCTGACCGGTCGGAACTGAAGAAGGTTTAGGCGGAACGATTCAGACTTCACAGAAGCAACGAGGAAGCAAAGCACCGGCCAAGGAGAATTCATTCTCAGTTTTACCCGGTGCGAGGAACCAAACGGTTCGACGTCACGCACGCTACCGAGGCAATCCCCCCGCTTAATTCCGCTTCGCTGTCTTTGCCCCCTTCTGTTCGAACTGAATCGTCGGCGTGAGCATTCCCATTTGAAAAGTTTGCTCCCCGTACGCACCACGGCTACACTCCACGCCTCAATTTATGCAGCAAACCCAAGACCTGCGCGTCATCGGCACGAAGCGGCTTCAATCGCCGCGCGAGATCGAAAACGCCCTGCCCTCCAGCGAACGCGCGAACCGCACCGTCGTTGAAGCACGCGCCGCAGTGCAGAACATTCTCGCTCAGCGCGATCCTCGCCTGCTCGTCGTCGTCGGCCCCTGCTCCATCCACGACACTAAGGGCGCGATGGATTACGCGCACAAACTCGCCGCGCTCAGCCGCGAAGTCAGCGACCAGATGTTCTTCATCATGCGTGTCTATTTCGAGAAGCCGCGCACCACGATCGGCTGGAAGGGATTGATCAACGATCCGCACATGAACAACTCGTGTGAGATCGAAGATGGATTGCGCATCGCGCGCAAACTATTGCTCGATATCAACGAGCTTGGTTTGCCCGCCGCCACGGAGTTTCTTGATCCCATCGTGCCGCAATATCTCGACGATCTGATTTCGTGGGCCGCGATCGGCGCGCGCACCACTGAGAGTCAGACGCATCGCGAGATGGCCAGCGGACTTTCCATGCCGGTCGGATTCAAGAACGGTACCGATGGCTCGCTTCAGATCGCCATCGACGCGATGGGCTCGGCGCGCACGCCGCACAGTTTTCTCGGCATCGACCAGGATGGCTACACGAGCATCATACGCACGAAGGGAAATCCTGCCGGCCACGTTGTGCTGCGAGGTGGACGCACCCGCACGAATTACGATCGGCAAAGCATCGCGGAAGCCGCGGCGCAGTTGGCGAAGAATCAATTACCGCCGGTGCTCATGGTCGATTGCAGCCACGCGAATTCCTTGAAGCAATACGGCAAGCAGGAAGAAGTCTGGAAATCACTGATCGAGCAGCGCGCCGCCGGCAGCCGCGCGATCATCGGTGCGATGGTGGAGAGTTACCTCAAAGAAGGAAACCAGCCCATGCCGGCCAATCCGGCTGACATCGCTTACGGCGTGTCGGTGACCGATGCATGCATCAACTGGGAAACGACCGAGCGCATGTTGCGCCATGGGCATGCGGCGTTGAAAGAAGCGGCGGACGCGGTTGCGGCTTGATTCAATGTTAGGCGACCTTGCACTTATGCAATTCTCTCGCATCTCATCCAGACTGCGACGCGACGCTGTGGTGTTGGTTGCGTTCGCAGCAGTCGCTGGCTTCTATCTGCTCGGGCAGGCGCTGTCCCACGTATTACCGCTGAACGCTCTGAGAGCACCATTCCTGACTGTGGTGCGCGGTTTGGAGTGGAGACACGTCCTCAGCACCGATTTCCTCGTCGAGGCGCTCGTGCTTCTGCCCGCCGCTGTCCTGATGTTCTTCTACACGCTCAGCACATCCCGGCGCGTCCGGATCACGTGTGCGCTTACGGGGTGGTTACTGCCTCTGGTCGTCCTGCCGGAGATTGGTCGTTGGCTGATGGCCATTCCTCATGCGTTTCGTCTCACCTACGACGCGCTTGCCGGACGTGGTGGTGGCCAGTTTTACGGCGATGGCCCGATGTTCTTTGCTGCCGTCGGGTGGTGGCTGCTTTTGTGTTCTGTCCTCACGCTCAAAGAGGTAGTGTTTCGTTCGAAAAATGGGACGAACGCATAATCATGCGCTGAGGCGAATCCGGCAATCGTACCTTGATTTCAATCCACTCGTCCTATTCACAGAGTCACTGAGCTTGAGTTAGCCGACTCCGAAGCCTCTCTATGCGTATCTTACTCTTCTGCCTGATTCTCTCGTTGATTCCGGCTGCGCCTCGAATCGTTGTTGCTACGTGAACAAGTA
>DATHEW010000765.1:0-7600 GCA_035318425.1 Candidatus Acidiferrum sp.
CCCTGCGGATCGGTGATGGCCACGATCGAATGTGCGTCGAGCGCGGCCTTGTACTGCACGAGCAACCGCGCGTCCGCTTCTGCTTGCTGGAAGCTCTCCTGAGAAGAGAAGGCTTGCAGCGTAGCGATCAAATCCTCGCGTGACATCCCGGAGTAATCGGTCATGCGCGCGACGATACGTCAGCGTTTCGAAGCGCGCGACTCTGAGTTGCTTCAGCGATCAGGCGCGAGCGAGCTGGCCGCGGTATTCGGTCGGCGACTCACCCACGATGCGCTTGAATACGCGGTTGAAATGCGTAAGCGATTGAAAGCCGACTTCGTAAGCGATCTCGCTAATGCGCAAATTCGGGTTGAGCAGCAGGTTCTTCGCGTTCTCGATGCGAATGCGTGAAAGATAGTCAGTGAAGTTCAGGCCCGTGATCTTCTTGAACATCTTGCAGAAGTAGAACGTGCTCGTGTTCACCGCCTTGGCGACCTGGCCAAGCGAGAGGTCTTCGGTCTGGTGTGCTTTGATGAAATCTTTGGCGCGAGTGATCATCGGCGGCTCGGCGTGGTTCTGCTGCACCAAAATCTGATTCGAAACCATGGAGAGGTGTTGAGCAAAGATGGTGAGGAGTTTCACGACCGAATCATGTTCTCTCGGAGTCAACACACGCGTTTTCATGTAAGCGTCACGCATGGCGTTGTGATCTGCGCTCACGCCCCAGCTCTCGGTGAGCCTGGCGACCTTGTCGAATTGTCCCGGCGTCGGCTTTTTACGGAAGACCTGGCCGGTATGCAGGAAGCCGATGAGCTGCCCGCCCATCTTGACCGGCACCGCAGTGTCGGACAGTCCAACCTGGCAGGTGACGCTCTGCGCTTCATCACGAGACGTTTCGGCGAGGCGCTGCTGGACCTGCAAGCAGGCGGCGCAGGAGCGGCTCTTCGCCGCGAGCATGCTACAAAACGGATTTTCGCTGCGCTGGCCGTGATGCGGCAACTGCCACGATTCGACGGAGCGGAGAGCGACCGGCAGTCCGGTGGCTTCGTAAAACGCACGTTCGTAGTCCTGGTAGATGGTGGAGTTGCACAGCGTTTCGATCAGGTTGTTGTCGGTGTTCATATTTTGCTTCGCCTATTGCTTGTTTCGATTGATGACAATTTAGGGGGAGCATTGGGCAATCGACTATTTGGGATGGCCCCAATTTGTTGTGCAGGAGAGCAATTAATGATGCTAAGGATTCCCCTTATCCCCACCAGGCCATTCGCCGACGTTACGTGGAGACGTTCCTTACCTTCACGAATTGCCGCCGAGCAGCTTGTAAACGCTCGATCATGATCGGAACGAAGCGCGTGAGCATCTCGTAACCGAACTCGTGATCGCGTTCGCAATTTTCGCGGAGCCAAGTGCCGTAGAAGAAGATGGCGCGGGTCGTCCGCAGGGCGCGCGCGTCGAAATGCCAGTAGTAGGGCGGGAACAACCAGGACCAGCCGAGCACGTCATCGCGGCCGACCGTTTGCACCAGGACGCTCGCGTCCCCGTTCACGCTCTCGACCGTCACTTCGCCGTCGAGGATGAGGTAGAAACGGTTAGCCGGATCGCTTTCGCGGAAAAGGACTTCGTTCGTCTCGAACTTTTTCAGCATCGCGACATCCGCGAGCAGGTTGAGGTATTGCGGCGCGAGACCGGCGAACACGCGGTGCTCGGAGATGAGCCGCGCGATCGAAGTTGCACTTTCGCTGGAGCTCCCAGTCATCTGCAGAAAGATAGCGCACTTCGATCGAGAGGCTCAGCGAGGGTTGTCGAAAAGAAATCCTTTTTTGCCACGTTGGATTTCAGGGGTCGTTCACTTCGAGACGCACAGGTGGGATCAAAACACCTCCACTTTCAAACCCGTCACGAGCCGGACCGTCTGCGCGATTTGCGAAAGGTGGCGCAGTGGCAGGTGTCCGCATTGCGGATGCGCATGCGGGCGGGTCGCCGAATTAATCTGCACGAGCCCGATACGTCCGCCACTTTGCTTCAACGTATTCAGACGTTGCGCAAACGCCTCGATTTCTTCGGTGGAGGGCGGCTGGCCGTTCACCATGGGAAACAAACTTTGAATCACGATCGGGCGCTGCTTCGCGACGAGAAGAATGTTCGCGAGCACTTTTTCGAGCGACACGTCAGCCACGTTCACTCGCTGCATATATTCCTGCGTGCCCGCATCGAGCTTCGCCCAGACCTCGTCCCGTGACGTGAATAATTCAAGACCTTGCTGGACGGACGGCCCATCCAGGTTCGACGCGTTTGTGATCAGCACGATTTTGAAGAACGGCACCCGGCCCATCGCGCGGACGTGCGCGACCGTCTGCACCACTTCAAGAAATTGCGGACACAGCGTCGGCTCGCCATCACCACTTAGCGTGACATGTCTTGGCCGCAACAGATCGGGCGACAAACCGGAATAGCGCGGATGCACCTCGAGTCCCCCGGCGTTGATGTAATGGATCGTGCGATGCAGTTCGTCCGCGATGACGTCCAGATCCAGTTCGGGAGAACCGCCCGGAATGCTACGATCCACTTCGCAGTAGATGCACTGGAAGTTGCACTGCTTGTCCGGGTTGAGATTGATGCCGATCGATAACCCACGCGCGCGCGGCGAGATGACAACGTAAACGTAGCGGTTATCCAGGAAATCGCGCGGGCAGCCGAAGGCCGTTTGCATGGAGCAGACAACGTTCGGACGACGGACGTCAGCATGCGCATCAGCGGCCTCCAACGCTGATGTTGAACTCGGCGGCGTGACAACAGGCGTCACAGATTGGTCCAGCATGGCCTTCATAAGTTCGTGAAGTTACTCGGCCACTTTTCGCCTTTAAGTGACATGCAGCTACACGAGCGTTGGCATTGCCAAGCCGTTTTTTGGAAATGAGACGAACTTTGACCGATGGGGCACGATCTGAACCGACCGCGAGCAATCAGTCGTGATCGCCGCGCGGTGGAGGGGGACCTTTATGGCGGCGAGAGCGGCGATCGTTCAATCGCTCGATCTGTTCCGGCGTGAGAAACGGCTTGATCCTTTCGTCTCGATTCGACACGGCGAGCCAAAGGTCATTCCAGTTCCGCTTGTTCATCTCTTCGAGCTGTTTGGTGAACTCGGTGATAATCGGATCGATCTTCACCATTTGCTCATCTGTCAGAGTCAGATCCTCCACCAGCCGCGTGCGAACATCCCTCATGTTCGGCGGCGGCGGGCGTCCGCCAGGTGGACGAGAGCCGGGTTTCGGTTCGTTAACCGGAGCAACAACAGCGACTGATCGCCGGCCAATATTGTATCCGGCAAATCCACCCGCCATTGCTCCCGCAAGAAACAGCGCGATCAACAGGGTGATGGCCTTGGTGCTCGTCATAGCCACGCGGCAGCAGCATTCACGACCTCGTTGAGAGAGGACAATTCGTCATTTTGCGCCGGAGCCGGCTTAAGCGTGACACTGCCAACCGCAACCGCCATGGCAACCACGCACGCGACCGCGACGGCGCGACGCAACAGCGGCAGCCAGTTGAAGACGTCGCCAGCGGCTCGTGCCTTGCGCCATTGCGCGAGCACGTTGAGTTCACCCGCGAACGTGAGCCTGGGTTCAGGCGCGACGGGCGCCCGGCGGGCGCTCTTCAGCAAACGATCCAACTGTTGATCGAAAGAGTTCATCAGAGTTCCTTGATAATATGCTCGAACCGCTTCTTCAGTTTCAATCGGGCGCGAAAGGCCCGTACCTTAATCACCGGAATGTTCCAGCCTGTGATCTCATGGACTTCCTGCAACGTCCGCTCTTCGATGTGCAGCAGTGTGATCACCAGGCGATCCGTCGGCGACAATCCTTCCAGCAATTTTTCCACGATCTCGCGGGAAGCCATTTCGCTCCCCGGCGGCAAATCCGTTTCCGAGTGTAAGAGGGCCGTAAGCACTTCCTCGTGCTGCTCGCTCAGGTCGGCCCAACGCACTTCCGGCCGCACGCGCTCCTTGGCGATCTGCGCCAGGCATTCATTCACGGCCACGCGCGAAACCCAGTGATGCAGCGGCACCAGGCCCGAAAACTGGTTCAAGCGCGTGAATACCTTGATGAACACCATTTGCATCATGTCTTCTTCGCTCGTCCGCCGCGGCAGGTTCGCGCGGACAATCTTGGCAACCGTGGGTTGCAAGTGAGCCATCATCGCGCGCGCCGCCGTTTCATCACCTTCCAGCACGGAAGCGACGCAGGCTGAAACATCCAGCCCGTCCTCAGCCATACTTGATTTGACCGCACATTCAGCCGTTTGCCCGCGCGGTGCTTTGACCTCTGGCCAAAACGCCGCGGCTTGACACCATCCCACGCTCGAGGCGCAACCGCTTTGCACGCCATCAGAGATTGCGGGGCGCGGCCACGGTTACATCAATCTCCGTCAGTCGCCTGCCAATTCCGCACAATTCCACGCCAAAATGTGGTGAGCGACCCCGCTCTTTCCATCGCACCGTCCTGTCGTTTGCAGGGGACGTGAGCATCGTAACAAGAACAGAAACCAGTGTTGTTATTCAGAATGGGCCAGCCGCTTTGGCTGATCCGACTGAGACGCGGAATTGCTTTCATTGCGGGACGCCGATGCGCGGCGCGGCATTCGCCTCTGCCGGAAAACATTTCTGCTGCAACGGCTGCCTCACCGTCTTTGAACTGTTGACCGAGAATGGGCTGACCGACTTCTACGCGCTCTCAGAGAACGCCGGCGTCCGCATCAAAGCCGGCACGCGTGAAGAGCAGTTTCGCTATCTCGATGCCGCTGGCGTCCGAGAGCGCATCATCAATTTCGAGGACGCCGCCACCACGCGTGTCACCTTCCACATCCCGGCGATTCACTGCATTGCCTGCGTCTGGCTGCTCGAGAATTTGTTCCGATTGAAACCCGGCATCGGGTCGTCGCAGGTGAACTTTCCGCGCAAGGAGGTTTCAGTCACGTTTGAAAACGCCAGGGTGAAGCTCAGCGAACTCGTCGCGCTACTCGCGTCACTCGGATACGAGCCCGAGCTGAAACTTTCAGACCTCGATCAAACGCGGAAGAATCCTGCGGCACGCCGACTCTGGCTTCAGCTTGGCTACGCGGGATTCGCCTTTGGCAACCTGATGCTCTTCAGCATCGCGGGCTATTTCGGTTTCGATGCGTTCAGTGGACCGGCGTTAAAGAAACTCGTCGGTTTCATCAGCCTGACGCTCGCCATCCCCGTCGTCACTTACAGCGCGTTGGACTACTGGCGCATCGCCTGGACGACGTTGAAACAGAAGCGTCTCGCCATAGAAGTGCCCATCGCCGCTGGCATCGCCGCCATCTTCGCCCAAAGTACGTTCGAAGTACTGAGCGGCCGCGGTGAAGGTTACTTCGATTCGCTGTGCGGACTGATTTTCTTCCTGCTCTGCGGACGTTTATTCCAGCAAAAGACCTACGATCGCCTGAGCTTCGAGCGCGATTACAAATCCTTCTTCCCGCTCTCCGTCAGGCGACTCACCCGTAGCGCAGACTTCCAGTCTGCTGTATCGCCGACTTTTAGTCGGCAGCCGCGCGACAACTCGGACGCGCTCGGAATTTCCGACGACTCGCAGGTTGAAAACCTGCGATACGGCAGACCAGAGGTCTGCGCTACGGAGGAACACGTTGCGCTCGCGCAGATCCAAATCGGTGATCGCTTGATCATCCGCAATGGGGAGTTGATTCCCGCTGACTCAAAACTCGTCTCCGGTGCGGCGCTGATCGACTACAGCTTCGTCACTGGCGAGTCCGAGCCGATCGCGAAACACGCGGGCGATTACCTTTACGCGGGCGGACGGCAGATCGGTGGCGCGATCGAAGTCGAAATGGTCAAAGCCGTTTCGCAGGGCTATCTCACCTCGCTCTGGAATCAGGAAGCGTTCCGAAAAGACAAGACCGCCAGCTTCGCCACACTGATCAACACATTCAGCTATCGCTTCACGAAGATCGTCGTCGTGGTCGCGATCGGTGCGGCAGCATTCTGGATGGCGCGGGGCGACATCGCTCGAGGCTTCAAGGCATTCACTTCCGTGCTCATCGTCGCCTGTCCCTGCGCGCTCGCGCTCGCCTCACCGTTCACACTCGGCACTGCGATCCGGCTGCTGGGACGGCGCAATGTTTTCGTGAAATCGCCGGAAGTCATCGAAGCGCTGGCACAAGTGGACTCCATTGTGTTCGACAAAACCGGGACGCTCACCGCTGCAGGCGCAGGTTCCATTGCATTCGATGGTGCGCGGCTCAGCTACGATGAAGAGCGATGGGTCTACTCGCTCGCGCAGCAATCGACTCATCCGCTTTCCGTGCGCGTTGCGAATTCGTTCGCAGCGAAGTTCAGCGAACCGGTGCGATCATTCGTCGAGAAGAGCGGGTGTGGCGTGGAGGGAATCGTCAGCGGACACGAATTGCTGCTCGGTTCTGCGGCGTGGTTGATGTCGCGTGGGATCGACGTGACGCAACGCATGGCATTTGAAGGAAGCTTCGTTCACGTCGCAATTGATGGCTCGTATCGTGGCGCCTTCGTGCTCACGAGCGCCGTGCGTCCCGAGACGGATCGGCTGATCCAAAATCTTTCCAGCGGGTACGATCTCGCGCTGCTGAGCGGCGATAATGAGAGGGAGCGCGATCACTTCGCGTCGCTGTTTGGCGCCAATGCAGTTCTTCAGTTCAACCAATCGCCGCTGAGCAAATTTGAATTCATCCGCAATCTCCAGCGCTCCGGTAAGAGCGTGATGATGGTCGGCGATGGGCTCAACGACGCAGGCGCTTTGAAACAGAGCGATGTCGGCGTGGCGGTGGTGGAAAGCATCAGTTCCTTCTCGCCCGCGAGCGACGTGATCATGTCGGCGCAAATGGTGCCCGAGCTGGACGCCACGCTGCGATTCTCCAAGAGCGCCGTGCGAGTCGTGCGCGCGAGTATCGTGCTGTCGAGCCTCTACAACGTCGTCGGTGTCAGCATCGCTACGGCGGGACTGCTCGCGCCCGTCGTGTGCGCGATCCTTATGCCGCTCAGCTCAATTAGTGTCGTCGCGTTCGCGTGCGGCATGACGACGTGGGCGGCTCGCAAATCTTTCGAGCACAGTAGGACGCAGCGTGAGGAGGCGAATGGAAAACGCCTTCTCACGTCTGCGCAACTTGCGGAGGCTGCATGAGCATCATCGTCATTCTCATCCCGGTCAGCATCGTGATCGCCGCTTGCTTTCTCGCGGCATTCATCTGGGCTGTGAAGTCAGGCCAATACGACGACACCTGCACGCCTTCGATGCGTTTGTTGGTGGAAGAAACCGCGGTTGGAAAACTTCAACGCACCCCTCGCCCTAACCCTCTTCCTCGGGCAGAGGGAACAGCGGGTGGTGCCTCTTTGCTTCTCCAGCGTGACTCTCGCGAATCCAGTTGCGGTCATTCACGCGAAGAGCAGCGTACATTTCTCCCTCTTCCCGAAGGAAAGCGCTGGGGTAAGGGGGAACGAGATTCAAGAACGACTACAGACGTTGGCTCTGAACCGAGCGTCCCCAATCCAGTCGCCGCCACCTCGGCTGCCTCAACACTTTCCACCCAGAACCCATCCCAACCGTCATGAACGTAG
>DATHEW010000766.1:0-5262 GCA_035318425.1 Candidatus Acidiferrum sp.
TGATCGATTGGCCCTTCAGTCGGCAAGAGAAAATCCAGCGGGCCTTTGAAGTCGTTGCGCAGTGCGTTGTCGAGCAACATGCGCAGTGAACCGAGCGCGTTGCCCGTGGTAGCGGGATCGGTGGCGTCGGCTTCCACGAGGATCGCGGGTCTGGCGCCGCGAATCAGGTCGCGACTGAAGTTTGCGGGAATGTTTATCAGGAACTGAACTTCACCCTGCGCCAGCGCCGCTTCAGCTTCTGCCTCCGTGCTGACCGCGTGCACGAAATCGAAGTAGCCGCTGTTCTTGATCGCATACAACAACGTGCGCCCATGCGGGCCATCATCCGTGAGCAGAACGGCGGTGGGAAGGTGCTTGGGATCTGAGTTGATCGCGAAACCGAACAGCACGAGTTGCAGCAGCGGAATGCCGAGCACCATCCCGAAGGTCAATCGATCGCGCCGCATCTGCGTGAACTCCTTCACGATCATGGCAACCAGGCGGGAGGATGAAAAATCGCGCGACCGCTTCATGCTGCGGCGTTGTCCTTCAGTTGATCCATCAAATGGATGAAGACATCCTCGAGTCCTGGTTCGATCTGTCGCCATTGATGAGAATCGGTGCGAAACGGCGCGATTGCTCTCTCGATCTCGACGGCGTCATCACCGCTGACGTGGAGCGAGTTCCCGAACGCGACGGCTTGTCGCACTCCGGGTGAGGCGCGCAATTGATCTGCCAGTTCCAACAAACGCGGTCCCGTTACTTCCCACGTGGCGAGGTGCGCCTGCTCTATCACTTGATCGACGGTGCCTTCGGTCAACAATTTCCCATAACCGATGTAAGCGAGCCGATGGCAGCGCTCGGCTTCATCCATATAATGAGTGGTGATCAGAAATGTAAGTCCTTCCGCCGCGAGATGATGAATCTGTTCCCAGAATTCCCGGCGCGCCTTCGGATCGACACCTGCCGTCGGCTCATCGAGCAACAGCAGTTTTGGCTGGTGAATCATGCACGCGGCCAACGCAAGTCGTTGTTTCCAACCACCGGAAAGCTGGCCGGCAAGTTGATTGCGACGCTTTTCGAGTCCCAGCCGTTGAAGGCTTTGATTTACCGCGTCGCGCCGATTCTTCAGCGAATACATGCGCGCCACGAAATCTAGATTCTCGGCAATGCTCAGGTCCTCGTAAAAGCTGAAGCGCTGCGTCATGTAACCCACGTGGCGTTTGATGGCTTCACTCTCGCGAATGACGTCATAGCCCAGGCAGGTGCCGCTTCCTTCGTCGGCGCGAAGCAAGCCACACAGCATGCGGATGAACGTCGTCTTGCCGCTGCCGTTTGGCCCGAGAAAGCCGCAGATCTCGCCGCCGCGAACCTGTAGATCAATGTGATCGACCGCGGTCAGAGGACCGAAGCGCTTGGTCATTCCGTGAACATCGATGGCCAGTTCGCCGCTCATTTCAAGAGGTTGATCTCAACGTCCACGGGCTGGCCCGGATGGAGTTGCGACGCTGCTGCCGCTTCGAACGTGGCCTCGACGAGGTAAACGAATTTGCTGCGATTCTCGCGGCTGTAAATGACGGGTGGCGTGTATTCGGCCCGCGGAGAAATGAAACTGAGTTTTCCGAAAACGGCATCTTTCACACCATCCACAAA
The DNA here is from genome assembly GCA_035318425.1 of Candidatus Acidiferrum sp. GTDB lineage: Bacteria > Verrucomicrobiota > Verrucomicrobiia > Limisphaerales > SIBH01 > JANNGC01. The sequence goes on from DATHEW010000766.1 coordinate 1,633, forward strand.
CACCCGCACCGGATCGCCGACATGCAGGGACCCGAGCCGCGTTTCAGGCACGAACACCCTTAGCTTGATGTTCTGCGGTGAAAGCAGCGCCACGATTGGCCGGCCCGCTGCCACCCATTCGCCCTCTCGATACAAGGTGTCGAATACCGTGGCAGATTGTGAGGCTCTTTGCCGCTTTTCCGAGAGGTCCCATTCCGCTTGTCCCAGCGCCGCTTCGAATACACGCACGTTCGCTTCGTCGGCGGCAACCTGGTCTGGACGCGCTCCGAGACGTCCTGTCTCAAGGTCCGCCTGAAGTTGCGCCACCCGCGACCGATTCTGATCTCGCGTCGAGCGCGCTCGATCGTAGTCCTGCTCCGTCGTCACGCCCGCGTTACGCAGGAGTGTCTCCTGACGTGCGAATTCCTTTTCCGAAAAATCGAAGGCTGCCTGTGCTTGCTGGAGCTGCGCCTCGACGGATTTGATCTCGCTGGCTCGCATCCCTTTCTTCGCATCGTCCAGCGTCGCCCGAGCCTGATTCAAGCGGCGATCGGCTTCGTCTCGCGCTGCCTTTTCCTTCACGCTCTCCAACGTGAAAAGAATGTCACCGGCCTTTACCGTTGCGCCACGTTGCACGGACAACTTCTCCACACGCCCGCGAGCGGCGAAGCCACATGAACAAATTCTCCCTCGATGTATCCCTGCAATCGAGTCGATGCGGCACGATCGCAACCAGCGAAAAGGAATGCCGTGATCAGCGCGACGGCTGTTTGAAACACGCGACAACTCGATGATCTCTCACCCCATGTCTTCATTTGAATTTTATCCCCGCCCGTGTGCGCGCGTTTATTGCTCCAGTTGCGATTCTCGCCGGCGATACGCGCGGCTCGATATTCATGCCAAGCCGCTTCGCAGTCGTCAGCGTACCGAGTGTTTCAGGAAAAACAAAGGACGGTGCTTCTCACCGCTCGAAAAGCGAAGAGCACAACATGATGACGAGCGGATTGAGAGTGGTAGCTGAAAGAGACTTCTCCCAATCCACTCGTTGAGAGAAGTCCGGTGTTTGTTATCGAAATACGATCTGCGCCGTGAACGGATACGTCGTTCCACTGTTTTCAACCGTGGTTCGCAATGGTGCATCGAAATAAGCGCTGCGCTCGAATGCCACGAAACGGCAGCTCAGATTGAAACGTTCGCATAACTCTTCGAGAAAAGGCCAATGGTCGTCCTTGCGAAAAGGTCGGACCACGAAACTGATTCCGTTCATGGCGTGCTCTTCGACCTTTCGTTGCCAATCGCCCTTCAGCGCGACTGACTTGTGAATCACGTTCGTGGGAGCGGCAGTAATCCTCGTTTCCATAAAGCGATTTTCAGACGAGGGCCTGCGCCTGCGTGACGTGCCGTTTTTGCCGTATGCGAAACGGTTTGGCATTCGCCATCCGCGCCTGAGAGCTTCCCGTGTAATGAGAATCCGCAATGTTCTTGCACCGCAGGCCCGTCGGCGTGAGCCGCACGGTCGGTGCAGGCTGGGACCGAGTCTCCACGAGACACGCGGCTTCCAAAGCCGCGAGCTTGTCGAGAGGAATATCCGTGTCGCACCACTGCGCCTGAATGTGGCGCAGACACGATAGCGTTTCTGTGAGTGTCATGAACCAACTTCCATCGTGGCGGGCAGAACCGCGATAGGGGGGCATTCTGCGATTTACTCTCAGGGAAACTCCGTGAAGCAGGTCGCCTGCGAGTCGCAGACGCGCCGGATGGGGATCGGGCATTTGGACTTCGCTGGCAGAGCGTGGCGGCGACAGCGCTTTGAGCATGAGCGAGAACGTCTGACGCCCAAATGTTCTATCGTGATTGAAAGCGGCGTCGCGCCGGACTTGCCGCCGCAGTCCACATCGGCCGTCGAGATGCGCCCGGAGTCCTGACAATCCGAAAATTCCACTTGGCCGCGTCGCAGTCGTTACCTACTCTCCTCCGCTCGCCGTGAGGCAGGCCGCTCTTTCCAGCGCTGCCACTGGCGTTTTTCGCAACTGATTGAAAGGTCTCTCGTGAATGTAACGGTTGAAAATCTCGCTCCCTGCAAGAAGCTGCTGCGCTTCGAAGTCGATGCTGCCGCGGTGGATTCCACGTTCGCTGACATTGCCAAAGGCTACCAGAAACAGGCGTCGCTTCCTGGTTTTCGTCCCGGCAAAGCGCCGAAAGACATGGTGCTCAAGCGTTACGAGAAGGAGATCGAAGATGAAGCCAAGCGCAAGCTGATGGGCGAGAGCTACCGCCAGGCTCTGAAGGATCACAAGATCGAAGTGGTCGGCTACCCGGACATCGAAGATATCCAATTCGCCAAAGGCCAAGCGATGCAGTTCGCCGCCACGATCGAGACGGCGCCGGAGTTCGAAGTGCCGAATTATCGCGGACTCGAAGCCAAGCGGGAGAAGCGTGGTGTGACGGAAGAAGACATCGACAAAGCGCTGAAGCTTTTGGCCGATCGCGTCTCGAATTTCAACACGGTGGATCGCGAAGCGCGCGAAGGCGACGTCATCGTCGTGAATTACACCGGCACCAGCGAGGGCCAGGCGCTCACGGAAATCGCGCCGACCGCGAAAGGGTTGACGGAACAGAAGGCATTTTGGGTCGAGGTGAAGCCCGACAGTTTCATTCCCGGTTTTGCCATGCAGTTGAGTGGCGCCAAAGCTGGTGAGAAGCGCACGGTAAATGTGGATTTCCCCATGGACTTCGTCACGCCGCAGCTCGCCGGCAAGAAGGGGACCTACGACGTGGAAGTCGTGGAGGTGAAGGAGAAGGTCATACCGGCGCTCGATGACGCGTTTGCCAAAACGTACGGCGCTGAGAACGTGGAGGCGTTGCGCGAAGGCGTGCGCCGTGATCTCCAGAATGAGCTGAACACGAAGCAATCACGCAGCGTGCGCGGCCAGGTGGTGAATGCATTGGTCTCGCAGGTGAACGTGGAATTGCCGGAGACGCTCGTGGCACAGGAAACGCGCAACGTAGTTTACCAACTCGTGCAGGAGAACAAGCAGCGCGGCATTGGCGAGGAAGTGCTCACCCAGCAAAAGGAAGAGATCTACAAGCACTCGAATGCGACGGCGAAGGAACGCGTGAAGGCGAGCTTCGTCTTCCAAAAGATTGCTGAAAAAGAAGGCATCCGCGTGCAGCCCGAAGAGGTGAACGCGCGCATTTACACGCTGTCACAGCAGTACCAGATGGCGCCGGACAAATTCGCAAAAGAGCTTGAAAAGCGAAACGGCGTTCAGGAAATCTGGCAGCAACTCCTCAACGAGAAGGTCATCGATTTTCTTCAACAGAACGCCAAGATCGAGGATGTGGAGGCGACGGAAACCGAGGCCTGAGTTTCTGACGCGAAACGGCGCCGGCTGCATCAGCAGTCGGCGCCGTTTTCTTTTCTCGCGTCGAGATTCCGCTTCGTGCGGGCGAAACCGGCTGGTTGAATTGGGTCGATGAAGAACCCGATCATTGTCGCTCTCGATGTCCCCACCGCGGATCAGGCTGTCGCACTCGCCCAGCAAGTCGCGCCTGCCGTTGGTGCGTTCAAGATTGGCAGCGAACTCTTCACCAGTGGCGGACCCGACATCGTGCGGCGCATTCGGGCGACGGGCGCGTCGGTGTTTCTCG
>DATHEW010000767.1:0-6732 GCA_035318425.1 Candidatus Acidiferrum sp.
CCTGACGCTGCACATCGGTCATCTTCGTGTCCGCATAGTCGCGGCCGAAATAAACGAGCAGCCGGCGGCGTTGATAGTCCTGCATCTTGATCTGCCATTGCGGCGGCGCGAACAGGACGTCGATGAGGAACAACACCGCGAGCACGCCCACGCCGAAGATCAGCCGCCGGATGAATCTCACTGGCACCCCTGCCACGAACATCATTACCAATCCCATGGGCACGAAGATGATTGCCGATCCCAGGTCAGGCTCCTTCATGATCAGCAGGAAGGGCAGGGCGATCATGCCCAGCGCCTTGAAGAAGTTCATTGGGATGCGCAACTCATCCACCGGGCGGCTCAGGAAACTTGCGAAGGCGAAAATGAACCCGAGCTTCGCGAACTCCGATGGCTGGAATTGAAACGCGCCGAGATCGATCCAGCGCCGCGCACCCCAGCCGTGGGTGGTTCCGATGCCGGGGATCAACACCAGCACCAGCGCCACAACCGTCAGCCAATACACGACCAACGCCCAGCGAGCGAGGGAGCGGTAATCCAGAATGCACAAGGCGGCTCCTGCGGATGCGCCGATAACGTACCAGACCATTTGGCGCACGAACGCTTCCTTGTACCACGGGATCGAGTTCACTTCGTGCGCGCGGGTGGCGCTGAAGATGAACATCACGCCCACAGCCATCAGGCCGAGCAACCCGAGTAGCTGGAACCACTCGATGCGCGGCTGACGTTCTGTTTGTCCGATGGTGTACATGCTAGTTGCGGACAAAATTCTCTTTGCGCGGCGAGCGCAGGCGTTGCTCGCGATACTCCAGCGCCTGGTAGATCTTGACTGCAATCGGCGCACACGTGCCGCCGCCCGAAGCGCCGTGATCGACCATGACCACCACTGCGTAGCGCGGTTCATCCGTCATGGCCCAGGAGGTAAACCAAACTGTCCAGTGATCGAATTTCTCGCCTTTGAAAACCTGCGCCGTGCCGGTTTTTCCGCCCACACGAAACTCTTTGACGTGCGGACGTTTGTTCTGATGAAACGCCTGGTACGCAGTGCCCTCGGGATCTTCCACGTCCGCGAGCATGGCTTCGCGAACCGTGCGCATCGACTCCCGGCTGACGCGTAATTCGTCCCGAACCACTGCGCGAACGGAAGACTGATCGGGTGCGATCAATTGATCCGGCGCGCGCACGTGCGCGATGAGTTGCGGCGCCAATACTTTTCCACCATTCGCGACTGCCGCCATCGCGACCGCAAGTTGCAGCGGCGTCACATCGAGATCGCCCTGACCGATGGAAAGATTTCCCGTGGCAACGCTCGACCACGCTCGGCGGTTCTGCCGGACCCATTGCGGTGTCGGCAGCAGTCCGCGACTTTCCTGGAGCGGGATGCCGGTCTTTTCGCCAAAGTGAAAACGCTGCGCCATTTCAACAATCCGGTCAGGCGTCACGCGCAACCCCTGCTGGATGAAGTAACCGTTGCTGGATTTGATGAACGCGCGCCGGAAATTGTATTCACCCGGCGTTGCGGTGTCATTGAACCTGTGCCGGCCGACGTAATAGTCGGATTCGATTTTGAAGATTTCGTTCGTGTTGATCGTTCCGGCCTCAAGCCCGGCAAGGGAAACGATGATCTTGAACGTCGATCCCGGAAAATAATTTCCATACACGGCGCGGTTCTGCAGCGGCGCAATGTCCTCATTCGTATAACTGTTCCAGACCGTGTGCGGCAGGAATGGAATCCAATCGTTCGGATCAAACGCAGGCGCCGATGCGAGTGCGATGATCTCGCCCGTGCGGACATCGAGCACCACTGCGGCTCCGCGCGTCGGACGATGCGCGCCCCACGCCGCCGCGAGTTCCTTTTCAGCCACACGCTGGATGTCGGCATCAATGGTCAGCGTCACGTTTTTCCCCGCCTCGATGGGCGAGAGAACTGTTTCGCTCTGCCGATAGCCCAGGTTGTTCACGAGTACTGATTTCGCGCCGGCTTTTCCGCGCAAGTCCTCGTCAAGCGATGCTTCGATGCCAGACAGACCGCGGTAGTCCGGCAGGCGATAATTGTAAAAGGACAACTCATCCTCCGCGGAATCTTCTGTGCGAGTCAGGTAGCCCACGACTTGAGCCGCGAGATTGGTGTGTGGGTAAATCCGCGTTGGTTGCACTTCCATGTCCACACCAGGCAACCGTGTGCCTTGCTCCTGAAATCGCGCGATCTGTTCGGGTTTCAAGTCCGCGATGATCGGCAGTGGCAACGCGCGACGCCGATCGTAGTGCTGATGAAACTTTGTCTCATTGGTGAGGACCATCGGCTGGGCAAGCGCCTCACCCAGTTGCCACACGATGTTGCTCGTGACGTTGTATCGCGCCTGGCGTCCCAATTGTCCTCGTTCGGCGAGCGTAAGACGGCGCGCCTGTGTCAACGCCGGTTTGTAACCGAACCTGGAGAGAAGTTTTTCAATCGTCTTCGGCTTGCGCGGCGCCGTAGCTGTCTTGCGCGCTTCAGCCTCCGCTCGCTTGTAATGCTGCTGCACCGCATCGCGCCATGCGCGGTCTTCGAGGTAGAGACTGATGTTGTAAGTCGGCCGGTTCTCCGCCAGCGCAACGCCATTGCGATCCAAAATTTTTCCGCGCGGCGCGGGCACGCGCACGGTGCGATACGATTGATTGCGCAGGTCTTCGACGTAATGGCGGGAGCGCACGACCTGTATCCACCAGAGCCCCGAGAGTAATACGAGCAGGCCGAGTACAACCACCCACGACAGCACGCGCAGGTGCTTGTCGGCTTTTTGGAGTTGTTCGAAAACGAGCATCTTAAAAATGACGAATCACGAATGACGAATGACGAGGGAATGACGAATAGCGAATGACGAAGCGACCGCTGTTGCCGGACACGCGTTCCGATTCGTCATTGAGGCTTCCTTCGTCATTGGAAAATTCGTCATTCGTCATTTCAACGTCCTCTCGCAATTTGCCTGTCCTGCCTGAAGCTCGATGATTCGACCGCGCGTTCGTATCCGAGCGTACGATAAACCTTGTCGAACAAACGGAAATAGAGCGGCACGAGCAATCCGCCGATCAGCGTCATCACGAACCATTGCCAGGCGAATCCGAGGCCGATCATCGGCTCCGCGCCACACGAAAATAGAATCATCAGCGCAAGCAATGGGGCGAACCCGCTCGCGCTGAATCCGAGCACGAACTGCGCGTAGGTTTGGTCGCGCAGAATCAAATGCCGAAAGCGTTGCACCACGAATCCAATGAAGAACAGCGGCAGGATAGAGACGCCCAGATGATTGGCTGACAGCGAGTCGAACCATAGTCCACCAAGGACCGCCAGCGACGCGATCGTCAGCGTTCCAGAGCTGAGGCTCGCGTAAATCATCAACCCCGGCAGCAAGTCCACCTGCACGCCGAGGAAGCGCCGGAACGTCCCAAACGACGCCTCGACAAACACCGCGATGAACGCGAGCGCCAGGATGAAGATGGTGTTGAGCGCGATCATTTACGTCGAAAGTCGAGGGTCGAAGGTCGAGCGCCCAAACGCCGCTGGCGTTCGCCACTCGACTTTCGACGTTCGACAAAACTTTTCACGGCATCATCACCCAAACTTCATCGAGCAGGTTCATCTTCATTGCCAGCTTCACGCGGGCGACGGTGTAGAGGCCGAATTCGACTGGACGGGTATCGATCACCTGGCCGATGAGAATGCCTTTCGGAAAAATCCCGCCGAGACCGCTGGTGCGGACTTCCTGACCCGGCTTGACCTGGCTCGTTTTCGAGAGGAAGCCGAGTTCGACGATGCTCTCATCCAAGACGCTGCTGCCCGTGGTGATCACACCGTTGTCAATGGTGATGGTCTCAGCCTTGCCTCGAATGGCGAGCGGTGTGTCGAGAACGGAGGCAGCGACCCGGCAATTCGCGTCGCCGATCAATACGACACGCGCTCGGGTGTCGCTCACTTCGCTGACGCGTCCAACGAGGCCGTCGCTGGTGAGCACGGCCGCGTCGGGCCGCAGACCGTCGCGCTTACCGAGGTCAATCTGCACATTGCGCCACCAGTTCGCGGGGTCGCGAGCGATCACGCGCGCGGCGCGGATTTTCCACGGCGAAGTTTTTTGGAAGGCGAGCATCGCGCGCAGGCGTTCGTTCTCGCGCTCGAACTCGGATTGCCGCTGCAACTGAACGCGCAGTTCGGCGTTCTCGCGGCGAATTTGTTCATTCTGCGCTAGCAACTCACCCCGGGGAACGACTGCGTTGCCGGTCTTTTCGGCGATCTGTTGCGTGGAACTGGAAAGTCCGAACAAAGGAAGGAACATGCTGCCCATCGCCAGCTTGAACTGCGTCGCGACACGCGGCGGCAGCTTCATGACGACGACCGTGAGCACGATCACGATGGCAAACGCGATGTAGTGTCGGCGTTTCATCGGAGCGTGGATCGCTGAGTCCGCGTGTTCAATGAGTCGCGGAGCGACGGACTGATCGTAGCCGTGGGCTTCAGCCCACGGAATGAGTCGGCAGACTGCTGCGTCGCGTAGCGACGCTCGATAAGTGATATTCCGCCAGCCGTCGCGACGCGACGCGGTATTTGTTCGGCATGGATCCGTGGGCTGAAGCCCACGGCTACTTTCACCACGTCGCTACGCGACGCAGGAAACGTCTCCAACAGAACGTTGGAGTCGCGCGTTTCAAATTTCAGCAAATCATTCACCGTTGTTCCGCGCCGCATCAGCAAGCTGCTGGCGGCACGTTCACGGCGAACGCGGGGGGACTAACCTTTTCCGGAGTTGGTGACTCGCTTCAAGAATTGGAGTTCCTGCAACACGCGTCCGGTGCCATTGGCCACGGCGGTGAGCGGATCGTCGGCGATATGCACCGGCAAACCTGTTTCTTCCGCGACGAGCCGATCGATGCCGCGCAGAAGCGCGCCACCACCGGCCATCACGATGCCACGATCGACGAGGTCCGCTGATAATTCAGGCGGGCAACGCTCGAGCGTGATTCTCACAGACTCCAAAATACTTGAAAGCGGCTCCTGCAGTGCCTCGCGAACTTCTTCTGAGCGTATCGTGAGGGTCTTCGGGAGACCCGCGCTCAAGTCGCGGCCTTTGACTTCCATGGTCAATTCCTGTTCCAGCGGAAATGCCGATCCGACCCGGATCTTGATTTCTTCCGCTGTGCGTTCGCCAATCATCAAGTTGTAGGCGCGTTTCATGTGCGCAACGATCGTCTCGTCAAATTCGTCTCCGCCCACCCTCAGGCTGCGGCTGAAGACAATGCCGGCCAGCGAGATGATTGCGATTTCGCAAGTCCCACCGCCGATGTCCACGATCATGTTGCCCGCCGGTTCATGAACCGGGAGGCCAACGCCAATGGCCGAAGCCATCGGTTGTTCGATCAGGTACACCTCGCGCGCACCCGCATGGGTGGCGGAGTCTTTGACGGCTCGCTTCTCTACTTCCGTGATGCCTGAAGGGACGGCCACCACGACGCGTGGCGCGATGAGTTTCCGGTTGTGAACTTTCTGAATGAAATGACGGAGCATCGCCTCGGTGATCTCGAAATCAGCGATGACGCCATCTTTCATGGGCCGAATGGCCACGATATTACCCGGAGTGCGCCCCAACATCCTCTTGGCTTCATCACCGACGGCGAGGACATTGGTGGTGCCGGCCTGAATGGCTACCACGGAAGGTTCACGCAAAACGATCCCCTGATCCCGGACGTAAACCAATGAATTGGCGGTCCCGAGATCGATCCCAATGTCATTGGAAAAGAGGCTTTTAAGTTGCGCGAACATGATTAGTGCGTGCCTACGGTCGCAGATTAGAGGGTGCGACTTACTGAGGGGTCAAGGAGGAACTTCCCCGAGGAGATGAAACAGGGGCGCGAACGGTTGCGTCCGCACGATCCAAGCCGCGGGCGACATCGGCGAGTGAAACGCTGAATAGTTATCGGGCGGACGCGACCGTCAGCGTTCCTTTGCTTCTCGCGTGAAACTTATCGGCGCTGCCGCTACTTTCGCGCGAACCATGGCACGAGAGATCAAACGCGAACGCAACTTTTCGGACCTGATTCCTTTCGGACTCGGTCGCGAGAAGCCGAAACATTTTCGCGACATGCTCCGCATCGCGTGGGCGAACCGCGACAATCCACTCTACGCCTGGAAGGTTCTGAGCCAGGGGGTGTGCGATGGATGCGCGCTCGGCGTCGCGGGTTTTCACGACTGGACGATCGATGGCGTTCACCTCTGCATGACACGGCTGAATCTGTTGCGATTGAACACGATGCCGGCGCTGGATGTGGAGTTGTTGAGCGATGTGTCGCGCCTGAAGAAGTTCTCGAATGCCGAACTGCGCGAACTCGGTCGCTTGCCTTACCCGATGCTGCGCGAGCGTGGCGACAAAGGCTTTCGGCGGATCACTTGGGACGAAGCTTACTCCCGCATTGCGAAGAGAATCCGCGCGAACGATCCCAGGCGCATCGCGTTCTTCCTCACGTCGCGAGGAATCACGAATGAGGTTTACTACGTGGCGCAAAAGGCCGCGCGCTTTCTCGGCACGAACAACGTGGACAACGCGGCGCGGCTTTGTCATTCGCCGAGCACTGGCGCGATGAAGTACGCGCTCGGTGTTGCCGCCAGCACGTGCAGTTACACGGATTGGCTGGGAACCGATCTCATCGTTTTCTTTGGCGCGAATCCGGCGAACGATCAGCCCGTCACCACGAAGTATCTTCACCTTG
>DATHEW010000768.1:0-2756 GCA_035318425.1 Candidatus Acidiferrum sp.
GCCATCCACGTTGATCACCTCGCCGGTGCTGAACGGCAGCATCTCTTTGGCGATCACCACGACAGCTTTCGCCACGTCATCCGCCGATCCCCAGCGCGCGATCGGTGTCAGACCGCTCTTGATCAACTCATCGTACTTTTCCTTCACGCCCATCGTCATGTCGGTCGCGATGATGCCGGGACGAATCTCGTAAACGTTGATGCCGAACTCGGCGAGACGCGTAGCGAACAGCGGCGTGAGCATCGAGAGCGCAGCCTTCGACATGCAGTAGTCACCGCGATTGGTGGATGCGGTGTATGCGCTCACTGAAGTGATCGTGACGATCTTCGGTTTGGGTCCGGTAAAGCCTTCGGTCGTCACTTGCTCGACCATGTAACGCGCCGCGAGTTGCGTGAGAAAGTAAGGCCCCTTCACGTTCACCGCCATCATCCGATCGTAGCTCTCTTCGCTGGCGCCCAACATATCCGCGCGCACTTCCGGCGCGATGCCCGCGTTGTTCACGAGCAGATCGAGCCGACTGAATCGGCTCTTCACGTAGTCGATCATCTTCGTGCGGTCACCGCTCACGGAGATGTCCGCTTTGAAAATATCCGCCTGTAGATGGCAATCGTTCTGCAGTCCGATCGCACGACAAGCAGCAGCCGTTTGCTGCGCGGCCATTTGATTGGCGGCGTAGTTGATGACGGTGTCATAGCCGGCTTCGGCGAGTTTGAGTGCAATACCGCGGCCAATGCCGCGCGATCCGCCAGTGATAAGTGCTACAGGATTCAAGCGGGCGGATTGTAGGAATGCGCCGCCGCGCAACAAGTGCAAACCCGCGCGGCTTTGACACCGCGGGCGTTCTTCGTATCCTCGCGTCATGCGTCAAGTCACGGTGCCACTCGGCACGCGCGCCTATTCAATCCTGATCGCACCGAAGTTGTTGCCGACGCTCGGCGAGCGCTGCGCCGCGCTGAAACTCGGCAGCCGCTGCGTCATCATCACGGACAAAAACGTGGCGCCGCGATACGCGAAGATCGCGATGAAAGGCCTGCGCACCGCGGGTTTCGAAACCGAAACGATTATCGTGCCTGCGGGTGAAACAGCGAAGAGCCTCAAGACGGTGCAAGCTTGCTATGACCAACTCGCGGCGCACCGCTTTGAGCGGCAATCATTCATCGTCGCGCTCGGCGGCGGTGTGGTCGGCGATCTCGCGGGATTCGTGGCCGCTACTTACTTGCGCGGAATTGCCTTCGTTCAAGTGCCGACGACGTTGCTCGCACAAGTCGATTCATCGGTCGGCGGAAAAACGGGCGTGAATCTGAAAGCGGGAAAAAATCTCGTCGGCGCCTTCTACCAACCGCGGCTTGTGCTTTGCGATCTCGACACGCTGAAGACGTTGCCTGCCCGCGAATATCGCGCCGGCCTCGCCGAGGTCATCAAGTACGGAATCATTTACGACGCGCCGTTGTTTGCGCGGCTCGAGCGTGATTTGCCGAAACTGCTAAAGCTTCAACCGGAGATCGTGGGCGACATTGTCGCACGTTGCTGTGAGATCAAAGCCGAGGTGGTCGGCCAGGACGAAACCGAAGGCGGCGTGCGCGCGATCCTGAATTTCGGCCACACGATTGGCCACGCGCTCGAAGCGATTTCGCGTTACGGCAAGTATCTTCACGGCGAAGCGATCTCCATCGGACAAGTCGCCGCAGCTGAGCTTTCGTCGGCGTTGCTCGACTTTCCAGAGGTGGACTCTGAGCGCGTGGCGGATTTGTTTCGCCGCGCCGGCTTGCCGACCAGTGCTGACTTAAAGCCGCGTGATATGAAACAGTTCTTTGCCGCCATGCGCCTGGATAAGAAAGTCAACGATGGCGAAATCAAGTTCGTGCTCGCGAAACGCATCGGGGAAGTCGTGTGGGGCCAGCGCGTGCCCGAAGAGTTGATTCGCGCCACGCTCAACCCGCAACTTTTAATCCTCAACTGAGTTGCCCGGTGCGCATGGGGAACAGAGCAATGATCGCGCAAGTTCCTTCCTTAAGCCGTTCATGAAGGTGCCGTTGCTTGAAGTGCGTTCTGTGTCGAAGCGTTTCCCCGGCGTGCTCGCGTTGGAGAATGTTTCACTCACGCTCGCACGCGGCGAAGTGCTCGCCGTCGTCGGTGAAAATGGCGCGGGCAAGAGCACGCTCATGAAAATCCTCGCGGGCGTTCAGTCGCAGGACGAAGGCGAAATCCTGATCGAGGGCAGAACGGTGGAAATTGGTTCGGTGCGTCGCGCGCAGGAATGCGGCATCGCGCTGATCCATCAGGAGTTGAACCTTGCAGACAACCTAACTGTTGCCGCCAATATTTTTCTCGGAAGAGAGCCGCGGATCGGATGGTTCGTGCGCCGTAGTGAAACCGAGACCGCGTCGTTGGGAGTGTTGCAACAGGTCGGCCTGGATGTGTCGCCGCAAACGCTCGTCAGCACGCTCTCGATCGGTCGTCAACAGATGGTCGAGATCGCCAAAGCGCTTTCCGCCAGCGCCCGCATTCTCATCATGGATGAGCCGAGTTCATCGCTCTCGCAGCACGAGACGGAAGCGTTGTTTCGTGTCGTGAAAGAGCTTCGCACGCGTGGCGTCAGCATCATCTACATCTCGCATCGGCTTGGTGAAGTGAAGGAACTCGCGGATCGAGTTGTTGTCTTGCGCGACGGCAAAAATGCCGGCGAACTTCCGCGCGAAGAGATCACGCATGACAACATGGTGCGCCTGATGGTTGGGCGGAACTTCGAGATCAAC
>DATHEW010000769.1:0-2980 GCA_035318425.1 Candidatus Acidiferrum sp.
GACATTCTCCACGCGCGACCACTCGACGTGTTGCGTGGCGAACAGCAGCAACCGTCCGCACGTGGATGGATTCTGTTCGCACGCCGCTTGCACGTAACCGAGTTCCTCCGGCGAGTTGTACGATTCCACCGCGTGCCGCACGGCCAGTGGAATGACCTTGTTCCAGCGCAGCGCCATGCCGCGCTCCACGATGAACGTGAGCGCCACGATCGACGTGAGCACGAGGACGATGATGAAGAATGTATCCATCGTAAAATTGTGCGCGGTCTATGACTGCCGCCCGCGTGGTTGTCGATTCAGAAACATGCGTCAGTCGTAATAGAACGTGAATCGCACGTCGCGGAATTCGCCTTTCACAACCTGACGCATTTGCGGCGGCCATTTCGGGAACGGCGCCGGATCGAGGATCGACTTCTGGCAAAGCAGACACAGGATGTCGCCGACGTTGCTGCCGGCGACTTTCATGTCTGAAATGCGGCCATCGAAATGCAGTCGAAACTCCAATGCCACCTTCCCCTGACGATCCATCAGATATTGGTTGTCATCGAGCAACTGATACCAGCGCTGCTCGACGGCGCGGATAAATGCGTAGTCGTATTCGCCGAACGGTGATCCTTTCGCATCGACCATCGCGATGTGAGCGCGCCGCTGCACGCCGCCGTCCTGCAATGTCTTTTGTCCCGCGAGCGCAGGATTTCTCTGTACCACTTCACGCAATGTCCGTGGCCGCGACGGTTTTTGTTCAACCCCAGGAGCCGTCTCCGGCTTCCGCACCGGCTCGATCTTCGTCATCGCCAGATCACCAACTGGCGCCGACGGTTTCGGCTTTTCCGGCTCGGGCGGTTTCTCCGGTGTCGGCTCAGGCGGTGCCTCGCTCTTCGGAATCGTGGGCTGAAGCGGCTGGGTCTTCGGCTTCGGATTATCCACCGTGCGGATCAGCTTGGTTTGCGAACCGTCGATCTTCGGCACCTCAGCTTTTGCCGGTGTCGTTGGATTCGCCGCGACCGAATTGTGCGTGGAATAATTTTTCGTTTCCTTCGGCGGTGCGACGGATGCCAGCGCCGGGTCCACTTCAATGAAAACCATTGCGGTCTCGGTCGCGGGCGGGGTCGGTGCCTGCGGCTGCATTGTGGCAAACCGCTTCGCTGAACTTGGCAATACTCGCTCGATCACGATTTTCGCCAGAGACTTCAAGCCAGGCGCAGCGCGCCACGTGACGTAACACAAGCCGTGGATCAGCAACGAGAGCACCAGCGCGATCACCAATCGTTGGTTTGGCGCGTCGAGCTTCCATGGTCCTCTAATCGGAAAGGCCGGTGGCACAGACGAGAACGATGCAACACGCGTGCGAGTGGAGCAACCCGCTTCTGAACCGGACCAGGATGGAAGAGAATAAGATTAGGATGAAGATTACGATTAGGGGTATCACTCAGCCGCTTCTTAATCGTAATCCTTTTCCCTAATCCTACTCTCCGCGCCCGCTCATTCCCTCACCGCCACCACCGGCGGATGCGCGAAGTCATTCCACAATCGATCCAGCTCCGCGCGATCCGGTTTACCGTCCGCAACGACAAAGCGGTAGCGCGCCGTGAACGGCTTCTCCGGGGTGATCTCCATGTCGCCAGCCTGTTGCGGCGCGAAGTTGAAGTAAGGCTCGGCGGGATTCAGGCGTATCGGTTCAGGCACCCGGAAATTGGTCGGATGCGCCAGCGTGGCGATTCCGGCAAACTTCCCATCGACCATTCCGCCAAGATGCACCCAGCGGGCATGCACCTGGTTTTTATCGCCCTTCGATGCATCGGTTTCGCCTTCACTCGTCAGCACGAATGATTTGCCTTTGCCATTCCACGCCCAGTTGCCGCGCACGCACAAACCGCCGTAACGAAACTCGGGTAACTTCACCACGTTCGTGGTGGCGCACTCATCTTTGATCTCGATGTCGAAGAGATAAAGCGGTGCCGCGCTCATGGTCCCCGCATCGTAAAGCCGCACCGTCCACGTCTCACTCAACGCCACCTTCGGCTCAGAAGCTGTGAGATCAACGTAACGATGCCGAGCAACGAAGCCCGCATGCACCGCTCCGCTCCACGTGCGATCAAGTGCCGCGAACTCCACCGTCCCCTTCCCTTCTCCCATGTTCCAGAAGTCGGGTTTGTGACCTTCGAATTCCGTACCCGTCCACGCCATCCAGATGCCGTGATGATGTCTGTGGTTCCGCGGATAATCATCCGTCACCTGAGCGCCGTCCGGTGTGAACACGGGATGAATGTAAGCCGCGCGATGAAAAATCGTCGTCAGGTCCGGGCGGTTCGGCGGAAGCTTAGTCTTCTCGGTGTGATAAGTGAAGACGGGCTTCTGGCCGGAGGTAAGTTCCACGCCGCGATCAGTGCGACTCGCGAACACGCTCGTCGCTGCATCGTTGCTCGATGCCTGAATTTGAAACGTGCGCTTCTGTCCTTTCGCCAATTGCGGCAGCACGAACATTCCGTTTCCCTTCTCGTCCACCTGACCGCGTCGTGGCAATCCCAGGGACGACTGCAACGGCGGCCGGCCTTGCGAGTCCGTGCCGTCGATCAGCGTGTCCTTCTGCGATGTCTCCACGGCGAAGAAAGGCGCGGGCGTACCCATCTTGAACTCCACCAGCACATTTTTTCGTTCGTAATCACCCGCCTCGACGGTGATGAACGCAGCCTCGATGGAAAACGAAATGAGTAATCCAGCAGCGAGAGCAAAGCGGAGTTTCATGGAAGTCACTCAAGCACGGGCGATTCTCGAAGTCGAATGCGGAACATCGCGAAGAAGTCGTGATCAACCTGGCAGTGAATAGCGAACGCTTGGGAATGCGGTGACCTGTCACCGCTTTTTGGTTTGGCGACTTGCGGCAGTTTTGCAGATCCGATGGATGCGTGGGGTAAAAATTGGCTCCAGAGGTAGGACTCGAAGCTGGGAACCTTCGTTTCCGGCCTCAGAATATCACACG
>DATHEW010000770.1:0-5916 GCA_035318425.1 Candidatus Acidiferrum sp.
TCCATCCAAATTCAGCATCGTACTCGTAATCAAAATAACCGGACCCAGGAGCAGGATGATTATTGATCCATCGCAAGATATGATCACCTGGAGAAGGAGTGTAACCCAAAGCCGCCTGCAACAAGCCAGCCTGCGGAACAATCGAGCTCCTTAATGAATACGAGGTGGGGAACGTATTGGTCAAATTACCCTGCGGCACATCACCAACGAACGTAATGGTCACATTCGTGGTCCCTTGGTTTTGAAAGAAGACAGCCTGACCCGGCGCCACAACTTGATCGGGATTATCCCAACCGAAATCAGGATCCAAGAGGTTGTCAATGAAGCCGGTTCCAGCCCAATTCAGGAGCTTGGAGTTCGCAGGCACGTTCGCAAAGAGATTCGCAACCGTGCTGTTCGTGGTAATTAATTGATTCGCAATGATGTTGAAGCCCGGTTTGACAACCACGTTGATGTAACCGACCGCATTCACCGAGTACACCTGCGCCTGAGAGGCGCTGATGCCTGCCACGAGCGCGGCAGCGGCGAGAAGAAGTGTTTTTGTTCTCATGATTTTATTGTGTTTGTGTTTCTGTGTGTGGCGGCAATGTCTCAAACAGGAAATTGAGTGTCAAAACTTTTTCAGAATATTTTTGAACATTTCTGAATAGGCGTTAATCCCCCGCATTTTCCTGATCACGACCTGCCGCACGTTTATGTGTTACCAGAGGTTCATCGGCGGGACAAACACAAATCTTCAGTGATGTCGGCGTCGGGTTGGCCGCCAGATCAATCGCGCTTGGAGCCTGCTCCAGACGGAAACGGTGTGAAATGAGGCGGCGAACGTCCAACCGGCGCGCGAACACCAGATCGGCCACAGCCGCTTGTAGCGTGAAATCAGCGGAATAACTCCCGATCAAGTCACGCTCTTGAACGCAGACAAGGGAAAGATCCAGTTCAGCCATCGCTCCGGGCGTGGTATGAGCAAAAACAAGAACCTGCCCACCGCCACGAACACGGCTATGGCAATCGCGGACGGCGGCATCAGAGGGCGCTGTGACGACTGCTGCGTCAATACTGCGACGCCCGGTACTCAGCCACTGATCCAATTCAGGCGGCGTTATCGTCCATTTTGCTCCGAAGTGGCGAGCAACTGGCAGTCGCTGGGGGATCAGATCGACGGCGAGCACGTTCACACATGAAAGTTTCAGCAGAGCGGTAAACATCAGTCCAACGGGGCCTTGGCCGATGACCATGACGGTATCGCCAGGAAGCAGCGCCAGACGTTTCACCGCTTTGAGCACCGTGTTTACCGGTTCGAGGAGGGCACCTTCTTCAAAGGAATTCTTCGCTGGAATCGGGACCACGCCGGGCAAGACGAACGGCATCACGCGCACGTACTCGGCAAAGCCGCCGCCCGCGGGTTCAAATCCCGCCGTGATGCCAGTGCGTTTGTATTGATCGCACTGCGCAAATGCGCGGTGACGGCACACGTGGCATTTCAGGCAAGGGACGTGATGGTGCAGTGCGACACGCTGGCCCAATCGAAATCCGCGGGTCATCGCGCCCATTTTAACGATCGTTCCAGCGGTTTCATGGCCGAAAATCCGCGGGGCAGGCACTGTCCCGTGTTTGATCTTTTTGATGTCGGTTGGGCAAACACCACACGTGGCAACCTTTACGAGCAAATCCCCGGGACCAATACGCGGCACGGGCACGGTTTCGATGCGGAGATCGTCTTTGCCGCAATACACCAGCGCGCGCATTTGTTTCGGGATTTCCGTCATCACTGCGCGGTAGTTCAAGGTTTGGAGGGCGAAGTTCAAAGTTCAAAGTTTTGGAGGAACTGCGGGAAGGGGAGGAAGAAAACCATTTCTGAACCGCGAAATACGCGGAACACGCGAAAGAGACGAGTGAGGGTGGCGTTTCTGCGACCTCGCGTGTTTCGCGGTTTTTCTAGAATTGGGAAGCCTTGTGCTACGGACCTCCCGCACGTTTTGCCATGCGCTGACTGCGCGTTCCGTTTGGAGTGCGGTGACTTGCCGCCAGGCGGCCGCGTGACAAGTCAGCGCACTCCAAGTGCAGGGCCATTCGGTTTCAGCCTCAAAGTGAATCTTGTTTCCCTCCTCGCGGTGCGTTACGCGTGAGGTGGTGCCACAGAAAAGTTTTTCGGACGCGACGCTTTTGCTGATAGCACATGGTTCCACCGTGAATGCAGAGTCGGCGATTGCTCCGCTGAAACACGCGGCGACGCTGGAGCAATCCCACGTTTTCAGTGACGTTCGCGTGTGCTTCTGGCAGCAGCCTCCGTTTATTCGCGAAACGCTGGCGAGCGTACAATCGCCCGGCGTGTTCATCGTTCCGGTATTCCTAAGTGACGGCTATTTCACGACGGAAATCATCCCGCGCGAACTGGGCTTTCCCACGGCCTCAAACGAGGCGATGCCGCGAGTCGATCGACGTTCGAACCAAACTTTGTTTTACACCCAACCGATCGGCACCAGCGCTCGCATGACGGATGTGATCCTCGCGCGGGCGGTGGAAGTGATCGCGCAGACGGGTAATTCAATCCCGGACTCAGCGACTGCTCTGGTTCTTGCCGCGCATGGGACGAGTAGGAACAGCGATTCGCGCCGGGCCGCCGAATGGCACGTGCAACGCATTCGCTCGCTCAACCGTTTTGCGGAAGTCCACACCGCGTTCATGGAAGAAGAACCTCGCATCCGCGACACGGTGCGATTCACCAACGCTCCAAATATCATCGTCGTCCCGTTCTTCATTAGCGACGGCCAGCACGCGCGAGAGGACGTTCCCGTGTTGCTCGGGGAATCGCCAGATGCAGTTCAACAACGG
Organism: Candidatus Acidiferrum sp.; assembly: GCA_035318425.1. GTDB lineage: Bacteria > Verrucomicrobiota > Verrucomicrobiia > Limisphaerales > SIBH01 > JANNGC01. Next base: position 2,833 of record DATHEW010000770.1, read on the forward strand.
CTCCGTTCTAACGAACCGACATTTATCAATCCCACCGAGCGCGGCGGCAAACGCATCTGGTATTCGGCGAGTATCGGCACCGCGCCGTTGGTGGCTGAGGTTATTTTGGATCGCGTGCGCGAAGCGGCGCGTTGGGGAAGTAATCAGTGAAGCAGTATTCAGTGAGATGACTGGCGATCGTTTGGGCAAAGATTCCCTACTGGCTCACTGACCCACTGATTACTGATTACTGATTACTGATTACTGTTTCACTCCTTACAGATTCCTTCCCTCCCCTCGCCCGCGTCTTTATCTTCGCGCACGTGCTGTTCGGGAAAATCACACTCGTCGGAGTTGGACTGCTCGGCGGATCGCTGGCGCTGGCGATTCGCGCGCGAAACACTGCCCAATTCGTGCGTGGTTACGTGCGGCGCGGCGCGGCGGTGACGGACTGCGAGAGCGCTGGACTGCGCGGCTTTGCCACCTGCGATCTGCTCGAAGCGGTGCATGACGCGGATCTCGTCATCCTTTGCACGCCGCTGGCGCAAATGCATGAACTCACAGAGCGCTTTATTCCTGCGCTCAAGGCTGGCGCCATCGTGACCGACGTGGGCAGCGTGAAGGCCAGCGTCGTTGCGGAACTCGAATCCATCGTCGCATCGGCAGGCGCGCAATTCATCGGTGCGCATCCGATGGCTGGCGCCGAAAGGACAGGCGTGAGCGCCGCGCGAGCCGATTTATTCCGCGATGCGGTTTGTGTCCTCACACCAACGTCCAAGTCATCGCCCACAGCCGTGGAACAGCTTCAAGCGTTTTGGACTGCCATCGGTTCTCGCGTGATCACCACCACGCCCGAGTTGCACGACGAACTGGTCGCGCGATCCAGCCACTTGCCCCATGTCCTCGCGGCGCAACTCACCACGTTCGTGCTCGATCCGGTTCTCCCGAAACATCAGCTTGCGCTCTGCGCCAACGGCTTTCGGGACACCACTCGCATCGCGTCCGGATCGCCGGAGATGTGGCGGGACATTGCGCTCGCGAATCGGGAAAATCTTTCGCAAGCGCTTGATGTCTTCATTCGTGAATTAGAACAAACGCGCGATGCAATTCAGCGCGGCGATGCGAAGCTAATCGAAGCTTTTTTCCATGCGGCCAAGCACCGACGCGACGCGTGGTGCGCGCAAACAGCATCGCCATCGCCGGAATGAATCCGAAGACTTCACAGATGACGCAGATTCAAAAACGTTCAGGCTGGCAGACGCTCACTTCATCTGTGAAATCTTCGTAATCTGCGGACTCATGCCTCTACCGGATCTCATCGAAATCACCCCGCTCACTGGCCCAGTGCGCGCCGAGATTACCGTGCCTGGCTCGAAGAGCATCACGAACCGCGCGCTCGTGCTCGCCGCGCTGGCTGATGGCGCGGTGACGCTCGAAGGCGCGCTCTGGAGCGAAGACACGCAGGTGATGGTCAATTGTCTCCGACGCCTCGGATTCGACGCAAGCGTGGCGCCGGACCCGAATGAATTCTGCAACCGAACTATCAGCGTCCAAGGACGCGGCGGCGAAATTCCGCGCGCGGGCGCGGCGGACGCGCCACTCGAATTGTTCGTCGGCAATGCGGGCACGGCGGCGCGATTTCTGGCGGCGCTGGTTTGCCTTGGGCGCGGCGTGTACCGGCTCAGCGGCGTGCCGCGGATGCATGAACGCCCGCAAGCAGCGCTGTTCAGCGCGTTGCGCGAGCTGGGCTATCGCGTCGAGGCGGAGAATGAGAACGACAAACTGCCGGCATTGATTTTCGGCCGTAGGAATCGAGGTAACGAGACTCTGACTGAAGAAAGTCAGAGACTCCTCACGTCGTCTCCTACGGAGATGAGGAAGGCGCGAGTGAGTATCGAAGCCAGCTCGCAGTTCGCTTCTGCGCTGCTGCTCTGCGCCGAGCGCGGCGGCTGGCAAATCGAAGTGGTGGGCGAGAACGCGGAGGAATCGCCTTACGTCTGGATGACGACGAAGATGATCAAGGTGTTCCCAAAACGCGGTGGGAATTTCCAGATCGAGCCGGATGCGAGCAGCGGGAGTTATTTTTGGGGAGCGGGTTGGCTTCTTGGAACATGCGAGTTCGCAAGTTTCATGAAAGAAATGGTCCAGAACTCTGATCCCGGAACGCAGCGAACCGTCGCCACTGATTTCGCGAAGCGAGGAAGAAGCAACATCAGAGTCGCAAGCTGGCCTGAAAGCGAATGGCAGAAGGACGCCGATTTCACAATCTTCGCTACTTCTCCTGTGCGGTCATTAGCGGCTGAGATTTCGCGCACTCGTGATTTGGCTGATAGCATTATGACCGCGATCGCGATTGCACCGTTCGCGAGTTCCGAAGTCCGCTTCACCGACCTCGGCCGCCTCCGCCTCCAGGAATGCGAACGCGTCGTCGCGCTCCGCACCGAACTCACCAGGTGCGGCGCGAAAGTCATCGAAACCGGCGATACGCTCGAAGTCTTTCCATCCCGACTTCACGGCGCGGAAATCGAAACCTACAACGACCATCGCATGGCCATGTGTTTCGCGGTGCTGGGCTTGAAAGTGCCCGGCATCAAGCTGCGCAATCCGAGTTGCGTGAAGAAGACATTCCCAAATTTTTTCCAGAAACTAGCCGCCGCTCCGCCGCATGGACTTGGTGTGGAGATTCGCGATGGCCATACCGGCCGCCGCCTCACGCACGAGGAACTGTTCGCGGACTGATCACACGTTGTCGCGAATGAAGCGGGCGATCTCGTCGTGATTACCCAGGGTCACGAGAAAGGCATCTCCCGCGTTGAGACGAAAAAGAACACGGAGCTTGAGACCAGCGCGAAACTCGTACCAGCTCTTTATCCGGCGAATGCCGATTCCGGCGTGAACGTGTGGCTTTCCGAAGGTAGTAGCGAGCCGTTCGGCGGCGGCAATTATCCGGGACTGCTCCACAGGAGTGAGCTTCCGGAACGCGCGATCAAACGAAGGCAGCGTATAAACATTCACACGAACTTCTTCAGTTTCCCGCTTTTCCGTTCGCGCGCGATTTCTGCGTCAACGCGTTTACCTGCGCGTTCCAGTTCCTCTTTGGTCAGG
>DATHEW010000771.1:0-9418 GCA_035318425.1 Candidatus Acidiferrum sp.
GCACTGCCTGCCGTATCGCTACGGCTTCGGTGTGAACGTGAATAATCCCGTCGAGCCGGACCTCACCGAAACCTTTCGCTTCGCTGAACTGTGCGTGGAGCTTGGCGTGAAAGTGCTAAACCTCACCGCCGGCTCGCCTTACTACAACCCGCACATCCAGCGCCCCGCGGCGTATCCGCCCAGCGATGGATACCAACCGGCGCATGATCCGCTCATCGACGTGGTGCGGCAGATTCAAGTGGTGCGACGGGTGAAAGAGCATCTCGCGAAATTTCGAAGGACGAATGTCGAAGGACGAAGGAATGACGAAGCACGAACTCCCGATTCGTCATTGCCGCCCGCGGTCATTGGCACCGCTTACAGCTATCTCCAGGAGTATCTCCCGCACGTGGCCCAAGCCGTGGTGCGAGACGGCTGGACCGACATGGTCGGCATCGGGCGCGTGGTATTGAGCTATCCGAACATTCTGGCGGATGGCATGGCGACGGGCGCGCTCACGCCGAAGTTGATTTGCCGCACCTTCAGCGACTGCACCACTGCGCCGCGCAATGGCATGATCAGCGGCTGCTACCCGCTCGACCGTTACTACAGCACCAAGCCGGAATTCCAGCAGTTGAAGGAAGTGAAGCGGGCGACGGGGGCGTAGCCGGGAGCAGCAATTGACTTCCTTAACGAAGTGCGCAGCAAAGAGAGAACGGAACGCGAAATGGTGGAAGTTTTGGAAAAAGTTATGAAGCCGAACAAGCTGACCGGAGCAAATGGAGGGCTATGCCGGACATCCGCCATTTTATTCTGTGCATTGCTGGTGTTGACTGCGTGCCGAACGTCGGCATCTCGCAAACGATACGCAGAGGAATTCACCCGAGAGTTTGGCACAACGGCCCTGACCATTGGAACGCTCAAAGCAATCGACAGTGGGGATACCGACCGCTGGTACCACATGAATTTGATCCATCTGAGAGAGAGTATAACGCGCGCTGAAGAGCTATCCCTTAAAACTGGAGCACCAGACGAGCGACGGATGCTTACGTCCTTGTCCAAAACAATCCTCGGTCACCTGGAAAAGTCCAAAGAGCGGTTTGCCCAGAAAGCTTCAACCGATTATCTGGCGCTGGAAGTCACAAAAGTTCTCGGAAAAATACTTACCGAAAAGCAGGACACACAGCGGCTCATCCCTCTTCAGGAATTCTTCAGCAACCGGTTCGTCGAAGAAAGAAAAGCAATGGAGGAAAACCATGCAGCATTTAACGACTGAAGCCGAAGCACGCAGCCCAGAATCGCGTTTGTTGAAAGTCGAACATCACTAGCTTGGAATCGGGAGCCGAAGCTGACAAAAGAACAACCATGTCCACACCACTGCATTTCGAGTCTGCCGTTCTCACGCGCTACAGCGCTGCTTCTCAATTCAAGGTCGAGGTCCTGTGCTGTCCGGTTGAGTACGACCGCGAGTATTTGAAAGTCATTCCGCAGGAAGTCATCGAGCGGGATTATGGCTGTGGTGATCCTTCCAAATACGTGAAGCCGGGCGAGACCGTGCTCGACCTGGGCAGCGGGACAGGAAAAATTTGTTTCATCGCCGCGCAGGTGGTCGGCGCAAAAGGCCGCGTCATCGGCATCGACATGAATGACGACATGCTCGCGCTCGCACGCAAATACGCGCCGGTCGTGGGCGAGCGCATCGGCTACCAGAACGTGGAGTTTCGCAAAGGCCGCATCCAGGATCTCGCCCTTGATTTGGAGAAGCTCAACGACGCTTTGAAAGGCGAACCGATTCGCGATGCCAATTCATTCCTCGCCGCCGAAGCTCGCGCCGCCACTTTGCGCGCCACGCATCCGTTGGTTGCCAGCGGATCTATCGATGTAGTGGTGAGCAACTGTGTGTTGAATCTCGTCGAACCGCGCGTGAAGGCGCAGCTCTTTCACGAAATCTTCCGCGTGCTAAAGGGCGGCGGACGCGCCGTGATTTCCGACATCGTGAGCGAGCGGGAAGTGCCGATCGAGCTGCAGAATGATCCCGAGCTTTGGAGCGGTTGCATCTCCGGCGCGCTGACCGAGGAGGCATTCCTGAACGCGTTCGTGCGGGCGGGCTTCCACGACGTGCGCATCCTCAAGCGTGAGACCAAGCCGTGGCGCATTGTGGCGGGAATCGAGTTTCGTTCCGTCACCATTGAGGCGTTCAAGGAGCGCGATGGCGAGGCGCGCGAAGCAGGTGACGCGACCGAACCGATGGTAGGCAAGAGCAGTCCATCCAGCGATTGCTGCAATGGACCGACTTGCTGTTGATCACAAATTTCTCAGCCGTTCGTACAAGGTTCACTACGGCTTTGCCCCATTGCGCGGCGCGCGTTTCAGGGTATTCTCGACGCACTTTTCGAATGATCCCGTTCCCGCTTACTATCTGTCTGGCAAAACCGTGCTGCATCGCTGCAATTCTTCTGGCGCTCGCGAGCACGGGACGCACTGCTGTTTCACTCGAACCGCCGGAACATTTCTTTACCAATCTCTCCCAACGGATTCTGCTCACGATGGCGAACGACTTCGCGCCGGTGATAAACGTGAACGCGATCATGGTTTGGCCCACGAACCATTACGGCAATGGCCTGCATCGCGTGATGCAGCAGGCGGCGAACATTTACGACGCGACGCGCTCGAATGAATTTCCGTCCGTCTTTCGCCCACTCTTCGGAAGTCTTGGCACGACGAATTGTTTCATCGTCGGATGGACCAACGACAACAGCGCGGACGGCGTGGTGAATTGGCTCGCTGAGAATACCAATGCGATTCCGCTCGTCATCGCTGCGAAGAGAGGTCTGCCAAACTTCAACGAATACACGTTTCGCACTGACATGCTCGTCGAGCGCAAACTTCAGTTGGAACGTCCAGGGCCCGGCCAATCACCAAACAAGACGAACCAGATGTATGTGGTGGGCATGTCGAACACGGTGGCGGTCGAAGGATGGAACTCTTACGCCACGGCGTTTCAGCGTCCGTCCGTGATTGAAGTAACAAACACGGTCACACTGCTGATGAGCAACGCGGGCGGCATTCAGGCTTTGGCCACGCACAAACTCGGCAACGCGATGGCGATTCCGTCATGGAGCGCCAGGACTACGTCGCCGGGGAATGGATTCAAGCTCCCGCTCTTCACGAACATCATTGTGCTGTCGAACTCGGTTTACAGTTTCGCGAACAATCAGTTCGAGTCGGGGGTGGGAACAAACATCTTCGAAGATGGGAACGCGATTCCGAATCCTCCGGGACCCTTTGGCCTGCCGAGTTGGGCTCTGATCATCTCCAACCATCTGGTTTACATCCATCGCAGTGATGAAGCGCAGCCACTGATCATTGATTTCGTGGTGCTGCGCGATCAGTCAACGTTCGATCTCAGCAGCAATCTGACGACGCGGGCCTTGGGGCCAAGCGTCGCGGGGTTCAGCACGGTGTGGAACACGATCCGAAACTTTGGGCCAACCGGTCCGACCGAAGGCATTCGTGCGCAGATTCAATTCTCCCAAACGGGTAATACCGCGGACTGGATTCCTTTCAGCTACAACAATGGAGTCAGCGACGTAAATCTGGCGAAGAAGGATTTCACGGATTGGATAAACAGGAGAGGCACGAACACGAACGACGTCGTCGTGACGCCCTTTAATCCCATCGCGCGTTTCATTCGCACGGCGACATGGCAGGCGAATGATCCGCTGGTGCATTACCATGAAGACGATTTGAGGGTGTTTAGGCCTGTCGTCACCGAGCCGGTGAAATGGAACGAAATCAACATCACGACTATCGGGTCATCGTCGATCAGCAACATCAACAAGCCGTATGCGCCGTGGGGCAATGAAGGAAACAACATCAGTTCGGACCCCAACGCGCTGAATTTCAGACTACGCGACCCCGGCGTGCGCTCATCTGATCAGTGGACCTTTCCGACAAATGAAACGCTCGCTCCGCATTGGCTCGGTCGCGTCCATCGTGGCACGCCGTGGCAAACGATTTACCTGAAGTCCGGTGCGGCCACATTCGCCGAATGGAGAATTCAGGCGAACTCATCGCAGAATCATCCGACGAACGATTGGCGGATGGCGGCGATGTTCGCATCTTTGTTCAACACCAACAGCATCAGTTCATTGCTCTCGGTTAACTCGACCAATCGCGCCGCGTGGCGTGCGGCCTTCACGGGGATGATCGTGCTCACCAACATTCTCGATGATAACGAAGTGTTTGACCCGTTCAGCGAGGCGCTGCCGTTTCAAAGTCGATTTTCCACTATCCAAGTCGCCGGCACTGATCCGCAGTTGTCCACACTCCTTGATGGAATTGAATCCGCACGGGCCACCCAAGGCCGCGGATTCTTCGCCGACGTCGGCGCGCTGTTCACCACTCCTGAACTGAGCACCGATTCACCCTGGCTAAACCTGAGCCCGAATCAACGCGCACAGGGAATGGTTGATGACGCTTACGAAATTCTCCCGAGCCAGTTGCTCGCGTTGTTGCGTGCTGATCCCGCGCTGTCCGTCGTATGCACCGAAACTGGCGTGACGGTCGAGTTCACCGGCTGTGACGAATGCAGCTACGAACTTCTCTCGTCTTCTGACGCGCAAACCTGGGGCCATGAGAGCGGCCCGCACGTCACGACCAACGGATTCTTCCGAATCACGCTGCCGGTCGCTGAATCGGCGCGCTTCTTCCGTCTCCAGGAACTCCACTGATTTCAGCAACAGCACCCGGCTCGTGCCGTTCGCGAACAGTGCGGCTGATTTTTCTCTTCACGGCGCATGAGTTCAGTTGCGTTCCGCACCGCATTTCACGACAACTACCGGCCTTTCAAAATATGCGGAAACAGAACCAGGAATTGTTGTTGTTGAATTTGTTGAAGTCGGTCCTGCCCAAGGCGGTGCCGGACGCGAAGCTGGCCCAGATCATCTACTCGGCGTTCGAGAAGGAGATCACGAGCAAGGAGCGCACGGCGTCATTCGAGAAGGTCTGCGCGAAGACAGAGCTGCCGAGCTTGAGCAAGGATGCGCTCGAACAGGTGAAGGAGCAGTTCGAGACCTCGTTCGGCAAGGGCACCGTGTCAGTCGTGCCGCATCCCGGCAAGAAAGCGGCGAGCGTCGAAGTGGTGACGCCGCAGGGAACCTTCGAGGGCGTGATCAAAGTCGGCGCGGTGGAAGCCAACGGTGAGGGCGATGAGAACGGTGACAAGCCCAAGTTCGTCCCCTTCCCCGTCGCGCTCGAAGCTGACCCCGAAGTGATCTGGATGCTGGGCCGCGATGAACGGATGACGCCCGATGATGCCACGATCGCACTCGCCAAAGCGCAGGATGGTTTTTGGGAATCGAAGTCAGGGCAACAGCATCTGCGCAAGCGTACCGAGCGCACCTTCCCGGAGTTCATGTCCAAGGTGCCGTCGAAAGCGCTGACGGAAGCGGGATTGAAGCGCCATTACAAGGAAGGCGAACCGCTCAAGCAGTTCAAACTGCTGAAGGCGCGCCGGCAGGAGTAGCTCGCGGGGAAGAATAGACAGGATTAACATGGTTAGTCTAACAGAATTGGGAACTCCCAACCCCAATTCTGTAAATTCTGTTAATCCTGTCTGATTCCTGTCCGCGTGACCGCCGCGGAACGACGCGCGGGATCGAGCGAGAACGGATTCGTCCAGATCGTCCGGAGCCGTTCGCGAATTTCTTCGCGCTCCAGACCAGACAGGCGCAATCGGAACCCGCGCGGATCGGGAAACATCTGGTAGGCTTTGCCCGCCTGCGTGAAGTCCGCGTAAACCTCGAAGGTGTCGCCCACGTCCACCACGATCAGGAACGGCGGCGTCGGTTCATCCTGCGGCAGCGAGCGGATGTAGCGCTCGGCCTGGCCGCGCGCCTTGAACATCGCGTCATCCCATTTCTCCGTGCCGCGCACCGCTCCGGATTTCTTCTTCGCTGACGAAATCGCGCCCGCTTGTTCCGCCGCGAGCTGGAGCTGCGTCGGCTCCGCTTGCGCGGCGTGAAATTGTTTTGATTCCAGGACGAAGCAGCCGCGCTTGTAGAGATCGATGCGCCCCTCGGTCACCGAGCCATCGCGATTCTCTTGCGGGACCGGAAACTCAAACGCGTAGCCGCCATGGCGATGCGCATCCGGATGTGGAACACCCAGCACGTCACAAAGCTCGGTGAGAAACAGTCGTGAGTTCGCGCGTTCCGAAGCGCTCGCCGCAGACCAGCGCGATGGGCAGTGTGTCGCGCACGCCGATGGCCCCTGATTCCATCCAATCATTGCAGGGCAGGGCTATCGTCATGTTGCCGGATGACGAGACTTTCACCACTCAGGCCACCGCGAACTTTCTCGGCATGTCACGTCAGCATTTCGTCGGCTTGCTCGAGTCCGGCCAGATTACTCATCACCGCGTGGGCAGTCATCGCCGCGTTTACTTCAAGGATCTCCGCGCCTACCAGCGCAAGCGTGATGCCGAACGGCGCGCCGGCATGAACCAACTCTTCAAGAAGGTGGAGGAAGCCGGAGTTTACGACGCCGATTACACCGGAGATGCACGCTGATTTCCCCGTAGTGCTAGATGCGTGCGTCCTGGCTAATCCCGGCGTGTGCGATTTGTTTCTTCGACTGGCCGAGCCACCTCGGCTTTACCTGCCGCGCTGGTCACGGAAAATCTTCGACGAGGTTCATCGCGTTCAGACGACCAAACTTCCCAAGCCGTTCCCACCAGAGCTTGCCGATCATTGGCGTCGCGAAGTCACGAAACATTTTCCTGAAGCGTTCATCGAAGGCTACGAGCCGATCGAGCCGCAGATGGGGAACCACGAGAAAGACCGCCATGTTCTCGCTGCGGCCGTTCATGGCCATGCATTCCTGATCGTCACGTTTAATCTCCGCGATTTCCCTCTCGACGCCATCAGCCGCTGGAATGTCGAAGCGAAGCACCCGCAGGATTATCTGCTCACACTCTATTCCATGAGCCCGACCATCGTCGTCGCAAAGCTCGCGGCGATTGCCCTGGATCGCGGAATCGACATTCAGGAGGTCGTTTTTTCAAATCCAGCCCCCGCAACCAATTTAGATGGCGAACGGCCATTTCTAGCGAATCCGCTGTCTTAATCGAGGCTCCGGATTCTTTCTTTTCAGAAGCGCAGCCGAAGCCCAGAGGAAATTAATTCCTTTTTTGACGACAAATGAGCGATTCTACGTCGAACTGCGCAACAACAACCCGTGCGAACCCGATCGGATTATCATTGGCGACCTTTTGCCGCTGTGAGCGCCAAGGGCGAAAACTTTTTCCTCTCTGCTTTTTTGCTTTTGGCCACCGTGTTTCTTTGCTGCAAGCAAGGTGCCGTGGCGGCGGATTGGCCGCAGTGGCGATACGATTCCTATCGGAGCGCTTCCTCCCCCGAGGAATTGCCGAGTGACCTGCGTCTCGAGTGGACCCGCGACTATTCTCAACGCAGTCAGGCATGGGATGATCCGCTGAACCATGACCTGATGACATTCGACAAGGTGTTCGAGCCCGTCGTGCTGGGGGCGCGAATGTTCATCGGGTTCAATGACCGCGACAAAGTGGTGGCCCTGGACATTCAGACTGGCCGGGAAGCCTGGACATTTTTTACGGAAGGCCCGGTTCGGCTCGCGCCGGCGGCGTGGGACGGGAAAGTCTATTTCGTCAGTGACGACGGGTATCTCTATTGCGTAGCAGCGCAGAATGGAGCGCTTGTGTGGAAACATCGCGGCGGGCCATCAGGAAGAAAGGTGCTGGGGAACGGACGGCTTGTATCGGCCTGGCCAGCGCGCGGAGGGCCAGTGATCAGGGACGGAAAGGTCTTCTTCGCCGCAAGCATCTGGCCGTTCATGGGAACTTTCATTTACGCGCTGGACGCAAGAACAGGCGCTGTGCTGTGGGTGAACGATGGGACCGGCTCGCAATATATTAAGCAGCCACATGCGGCGCCGGCATTCGCGGGTGTGGCGCCGCAAGGCGCGCTGGTCGCCACGCGTGAAACCCTGCTCGTTCCAGGCGGACGATCCGTTCCGGCAGCGTTCGATATCGAGACAGGACGGTTCCGTTACTTTCAGTTGGAAGACGGCGGGAAGGGCAATGGCGGATCATTTGTCGCGGCGACGGACACGAATTTCTTCGTTCACACCCGCGGGCGCGGGACACGGATTTACGATCTGAAGCCGGGGAAAAAGAGCACCACGTTCACGATCAACGAGCCGGTTCTCGCGAGCGAAGAATATTATTCCGGCCAGCCCAATTCGTCATTGAAGGCCGCTGTTCTGGAGGCGGAATCGAAGCTGATCGCGGCGCGGCAGAGTTTGAAAGATGCGAATGCTGAGTTGGTAAAAATCGAGGAGGAAGGCAGCACCAATTCCTATAAGAAAGCCACGGGCACCCTGGCTCGCGCGTTAAGGAAAATTGCCCCGGCGGAACGGACATTGGCTTCGGCGAAAGATGCGCTCAGCAATTCGTGGAGCGGCCACGTGATCCAGGGCGTGGGTCGCGATCGGAAGCTTAAATGGGAACTGAAATTGGACGGCACCGGAGACATCATTCAAGCGGGCGGCCGGCTTTACGCTGCCGGCACGAACGCGATTGTAGCGATCCAAATCCCTTCAGGCGACGAAGCGCCGCGGATCGTGTGGTCGAACCATGTTGATGCACAGGTGCTGCGCTTACTCGCGGCGAATGGAAAACTGTTCGCGGTGACGCTCGATGGCCGGATCATGGCATTCGGGCAGGATAAGAAGAAGGCGAGCATTCGTCTGGCGGACAAACGAACCAGTCCTCGCCCGTCGGCGCAGATGAGCAAGAAGGCCAGGGAAATCATCGCGCGTACGGATGCGAAGGATGGGCATGCGCTCTGGCTCGGCGTGGATAGCGGGCAATTGCTCGAAGCGGTGCTCGCCGAATCGCAGCTTGAGATCATTGCCGTGGATCCCGACGCGGAAAAAGTGAGTCGGCTTCGGCGGCAGTTCGACGCAGCGGGATGGAACGGATCTCGCGTTGCATTGCACGTGGGCGATCCGGCCACGTTCCAGGCGCCGCCGTATCTTGCGAACCTGGTTGTCATCGGAGATTCGATGGCGCTACGTCTCGTGAACCGGGATGTGTTGAAGACAGTTTACGAATCAGTTCGCCCGTACGGCGGGGCCATCTGGGTTCCGGAGGCAAAGATCAGCGTGGCAGCGGTCCGACTTCAGACACAGGCCGCGCAGTTGGCGAACGCGAAGGTGAATGTCTCAGGTGACGGGATCATGATCGTGCGAGAGGGCGCGTTGCCAGGCTCCGCTGACTGGACCCATCAGTACGGCGACATCGCGAACACGGTGAAGTCCGACGATCGCCTGGTGAAGCTGCCGTTAGGCGTGCTTTGGTTTGGGGGCAACACTCATTTGGACGTCTTGCCGCGGCATG
>DATHEW010000772.1:0-6704 GCA_035318425.1 Candidatus Acidiferrum sp.
AATTCAATCACGCTGCGGCTTCAACCCAACGAAGGCATCACGCTTCGCATCAATGGGAAAGTTCCCGGCACCAGCCTGCAACTGCGGCCGGTACGCATGCATTTCAGCTACGATACCGAGTTCGGCGCTTACACGCCGGAAGCGTACGAACGGCTGCTGCTTGAAGCGATGGAAGGCGACTCGACTCTCTTCATCCGACGCGACGAAGTGGAGAACGCCTGGCGCATCGTCGATCCGATCCGCGCCGGCTGGGCCGCCGAGCCGCTGAGCGAAACGGAATTTTATCCCGCAGGAAGCTGGGGACCCATCGCCGCCGAACAACTTCTCTCCGTGCGCGGCCACGCCTGGCGCAATCCGCAGAAGGTGAAGTGAAGTGTTGGAAGCAGTTGTTGAACGGTTGTTGGGGATCGTGCAACGGGAGCGGGAGTCCCGGAATGAAGGGGCTGAGCACGAACATCACCGTGCGCAGCATCGTGTACCGTTTCCTCGAACACAGCCGCATCGCGTGCTTCGAGAAACGCGCTGCTGTTGATGTCACGGGACATTGCGGCGTCAGCTCTTGCGGAGCGCGGGTAATCGCCGAGAGAATCCCAGACGCGAGAACTCCCTCGCAGACATTCGGCCTAGACCCAGATTTGCGTTGCGCCTCGGAACGATGTTCGTAGAGTCGCCCGCGACCGAGGTTGCTTCACCCCAACTCGCTCAAGGCAGCTATGGAAGAAAAGCCCAAACGTCCGAAGGCATCGGCGAAATCAGCGCGCAGCCGAGACCCGATCGAAAAACCGAGCGCAGCAAAAGCAGCATCCAAACCGAGTCCGAGTAAAGTGCCGCGCGCCGCGTCTCCGAAAAGACCGGCTGCATCCCCGCCCAAAAAAATCCCAGCCATTCTGCTGGAGGGAGATCGTTCCCCAGAGAACGTGGCGAGCGGACCGGGCGAACGGTACGCGATTGGCGCGACCGTGCCCCAAACGCTTCCGACCGGCGGTGAATTGCCGGAGTCTTACGGCACGCGCCGGCTGCTGCTCGCCGCGCGAGATCCTCACTGGCTTTACGCGCATTGGGATTTCACCAACGAGCAATTGAAGCAGGTAAATTCAGCTTCGCGCGATGGCCATCTCGTCCTGCGCGTCTTCAAAGGCCAGGTTAACGGCAAGCCGATCATCGAGCAGCACGTGCATCCGGAATCACGGAATTGGTTCATCCATGTGCCGACGGCTGGCACGCGCTACGTCGCTCAACTTGGCTATTACGATGACGCCGGCACGTGGAATCCGCTCAGTGCCTCGACGCCCACGGTGACGCCGCCCGATGCGCTTTCGAGCGACACGTCGGTGCGGTTCGAAACCATCCCCGTCGAAGTGCCATTCCAAAAATTGCTGCAACTCGTGAAGAGCGCGGTGGCGGAGCACGTGCCACTCGTGGAGGCGCTCGCTCAGTTGCGCGCCGAGGGCTTTGAACATTTGCCCAAGCCCGAGCAGATCGCTACGGCGCCGTGGACACCGCAGCAGGACCGCGCGCTGGCGCAGATCGTCAGTATCGATTCGGTGCGCCGCGTCTGGATGGGTTCTCTGGAAATCACGGAACTGATTCGCCGCAAACTCCAGGAGGAGGTTTCATCCCAGGCAGCGGCTGCGATTGCGCGAGGCGAACAATTCGGCGCGGCCGAACTTGGCGGCATCTTCAGCGTATCGAGTCCGTTTGGGGGAGAAGAGAAACGCCGCGGGTTCTGGTTCAACGTGAATGCCGAACTGATCATCTACGGAGCGACGGAGTCGACCGCGAAGGTGACGATCGGCGGAAAAGCCATCCAGCTTCGCCCCGACGGCACGTTCAGTTTCCGCTTCTCGTTGCCGGATGGTGAATATCCTCTGCCTGTCGTGGCGACATCGGCGGACAAAGTTGAGTCGCGTCAGGCGGACTTGAAGTTCCGACGCGAGACAAAATACCGTGGCGACGTCGCGGCGCATCCGCAGGACAAAGCGTTGAAGCCCCCGCGCGTCGAGTCTGTGAAATGAGCACGCCGCGCGAAGACGCCGATCAACTGCGGCTCTTATCGATCCTCTACTACGTCTGGGGCGGTTTGACGGTAATGCTCTCGTGTCTGGGCGGAGTTTGGGCGGCCATCGTACTTGGCATCGTGGCAGGCGCCACACGTAACCAACCCAATCCGCCCCCCGCCGCGATTGGTGGCTTGGTGGCGGTTATCCTGATCGGCGCGATTGGACTCGCTGTGGTGGTGGGTGCGCTCACAGCGTGGACGGGCAAATGCATCGGCGATCGTCGCAGCTATACCTTCTGCCTCGTGATCGCGGCGATCACGTGTCTCTCATTTCCATTCGGGACGGCGCTGGGTGTGTTTACTCTCATCGTGGTGACACGTCCGTCGGTGAAAGCGCTTTTTGGACAGCAAACACCGGCGACAGCATGAATCAAATTTTCGGCGACTGATCGGCTGTTTTCTCATGCAAGGCTATCTCTCTTTGGTTCTCCACGCGCACCTGCCGTTCGTGCGTCACCCCGAGCACGAGAAATTTCTCGAGGAGAATTGGCTCTTCGAAGCCATCACAGAAACGTATCTCCCGCTCATCAACGTCTTCGATGGCTGGCTGCGCGATGGCATGGACACGCGCCTGACCATCTGCCTCTCACCGACCGTTTGTGCGATGCTCCTCGATCCGTTGTTGCAGGATCGCTACACGCAACATCTGAACGGACTCATCGAGCTGGCGGACAAGGAAGTTCATCGCACGCTCTGGGACGCCCCGGCGCATCAGCTCGCGACATTTTACCGCGAACGCTTCGAACAATTGCGGAGCACGTATTTCAGCTACGGTCGGAATGTCGTCGGCGCGTTCCGCAAGTTTCAAGATGCAGGCAAGCTCGAGATCATCACCACCGCTGCAACTCATGCGGTGCTTCCGTTGTTGAGCAATCATGCACCCTCTTTGCGCGCGCAAATTCTGACCGCTCGCGATTTTCACCGCGAATGTTTTGGCCGCGATCCGCGTGGGCTGTGGCTGCCGGAATGCGCTTACGTCGATGGCGTCGAGCACGTCTTGCAAGAGGCGAACATCCGCTGGTTCATCATCGACACGCATGGGCTGCTGCATGCGAACCCGCGTCCGCGCTATGGCGTCTTCGCGCCGATCTTCACCGAGAACGCCATCGCCGCATTCGGTCGCGACCTCGATTCGGCGAAGCAGGTGTGGAGCAAACACGAAGGTTACCCCGGTGATCCGCGTTATCGGGATTTTTATCGCGACATCGGATTCGATCTCGATTTTGACTACGTGCGTCCGCACATGCCGAGCAACGTCCGCACGTTCACCGGCATCAAGTATCACGCGATCACTGGCCCGACGGGTGACAAGCTGCTCTACGATCGTCGTCTCGCCCTCGAAACCGCCGCACATCACGCGCACCATTTTCTTGAAGCGCGCATGGCGCAAATCTCACGGCTCGCTGAGATCATGGATCGTCCACCGCTCATTCTTTCGCCGTATGACGCCGAACTGTTCGGCCATTGGTGGTATGAAGGTCCCGAGTTCCTCGATTACTTCGTGCGCAAGGCTTACTTCGATCAGCACGTCTTCCGGCTCACGACACCGCAGGATTATCTCCAGCAACATCCGACGCAGCAGGTTGCACAGCCCGCACCGTCAAGCTGGGGTGAGGAGGGCTATTGGAAGGTCTGGCTCAACGAGAAGAACGAATGGATTCTGCCGCACCTCGACATCGCGCAAACGCGCATGACTGAACTGGCGCGGCAATTCGCGAACGCCGAAGGACTTCAAGCGCGCGCGCTGAAGCAAGCTGCGCGCGAATTGCTTCTCGCGCAGTCGAGCGACTGGCCATTCATCCTGCGCACCGGCACGAGCCCCGAGTACGCGAAGCGCCGCGTGAAGGATCATCTGTTGCGCTTCATTTCGCTGCACGATCAACTCACGCAAACGCAAGTGGACGAACCGTGGCTGACCGAAGTCGAGTCGCGGGATAATTTGTTTCCGCAAGTGAACCCGGCGCATTGGACGTAGGCATTACGATTTGCGATTTACGCGAGTAGGGCAAACCGCAGAGCTGGAGCTTTGCACAATCTTCAGATGCCTTCGCGTTCCAGGCTCGCCAGCACCGCAGGATCGCGCACATCGACCCATCGACCTTCGATGCGCAACCCAGCCATCGGATGATGCGTTTCAATGAGGCCGGTGATCGCGTCGGTGAGTTCGTATTCGCCACGCGGAGATTTCTGCAGCTTCGCGGTGAACTCGAAAAGCGAGGGACGAAAAATATAGATGCCCGCATTGTACCAAGCGGTTTCCCCGGGCTTCAGCAATCCATCACGGCGCAGTTGCTCGATTTGATCCGAGCTTGGTTTCTCCACGAGATGTTTCAGGCAAAACTTGTCATCAAAGAAGAACAGTCCGCCTTTCGTCACGTCTTCGCTGCCGGTCACGGTCACGACGCCGGAAAAGTAATCCTCGTTCCAGCGCTTGATCATTCGTGTGTACGTATCAGCCTTCACCAGGATGTCGCCGTAAGTGAGGATGAAAGGAGACGCGCCGACAAAGTCCTTCGCCAGCTCTGGCGCTTTGCCGGTGCCGTCCTGCACCGCCTGCCGCCCATAAACCATGCGAATGCCCCACTTGGCACCGTCACCAAAATGTTCCTCGATCACGTCGGCACGGAAACCGGTAACGATGAAGAATTCGCGAATTCCCGCCAGCTTCAGTCCACCGATAATGTGTTCGAGAATCGGAACGCCCTGGACGCGCAGCATGGGCTTCGGCAATTCAGCCGTGAGATCCTTCATGCGAGTGCCTTTGCCAGCAGCGAGAATGACAGCCTTCATCGACGAAAAGTCTCGCGAACAGCGCAGAGGAGAAAAAGCCAATTCGCTGGGCGGCGAATGAGGCTGAACGCGTGCTCGTTACTTCACGAAGTCGGAGGGCACGGTGAAGGTGAACTTCTCCTGCGCTCCGTTTTTCTGAACCGTGACGGTGATCTCTTCGCCGACGGATTTCTTGAACACACCTTTCAGATCAGCGGCAGTATCTCTGCCTTCGTCTTCGGGCGAACTCTTCTTCTTGTCCGACGAAAAGAAAGTGTTGCGCCTGCCCGGCATGGCTTTCCAACGCTTCACGGGAAGGTCCGTCTTCAAGTTGAGCACCTCCATTGCGGGCGTCGCGAAGTTCACATTTTGTCCGCCGTTGCGCGTCCACGCGGCGATGCCGACGACGTCACCAGTCGAGTTCACGATGGGTCCCCCGCTGTTGCCCGGTGAGAACGGACACGACACTTGATACTGGTTAAATCCATCCACGCGTTGCACCTGGCTGAGCAAACCATCGCTGATGCTGAACTCGTATCCTTTCGGCGAGCCGATCACGTACGTGCGCGAGCCGATCAACGGAGTCGTTTGTGAAATGGTAGCGAGCGGGCGTCCTTTGGTCGGCACGCGGATGAAGGCGATGTCCTTCACCTCATCCTTGTCGATGTACCCGTCGATCTCGCAACTCGAACCATCTGGAAATTTCGCCGTCACCTTCGCGGCGTCGTAAATCACATGCCACGCCGTGACAGCAATGTCGTCCTTCACTGCGAAGAAAGCCGCGCCCACATAGCGTTCGCCCGATTTGCTTTCCACGCGCAGGGTCATCACCGACGGAAGAACTTTTTGATAAAGCAATTCGGGGGCGAGTTCGTCCGCGCCAGCACTCTGGCGCGTTGCGATGAGCGTGACTGCGAGAAGCAGGCACGCAGGGGAGAGCACGGCACGCATCGAACTCAATAACGGAGTTTAACGAGTGTGACTTTAAGAAACGTTGCCGGTGTGAGCAACGAATTCGGTCGCGAGCGGCGAGAATTTGCAGGACGGGCTCGTGCGAACTGCGAACCAACTGTCGAAAGAACGAATCGGATTTCACTCGGACATCGGCGTGAACAGTGGCTCCTTCGCCTTGCCGAGATTTTCCAACGGCTGCTCTGCCGGTCCGCCGATTACCTCTCCCGTGGGTTTGAAACGCGAACCGTGGCACGGGCAGTCCCAGGTTTTGTCCGCATCGTTCCAGCCCACAATGCATTTCATGTGGGTGCAAACGGGTGAGAGCAATGTGAGTTCGCCGCGCGGATCGCGATACACCGCAGTCTTCCTTCCAGCGACATTCACGATCTTGCCTTCGCCAGCATGCACCGAGTCGAGCGAGGTCGCTTCCGCTTTCGCGAGACGATCACGCACGAGGTAATAGGGGTAATCGAGATTCTCGCGAACGTAGCGCCATCCGCCGCCGTGAAATTTTTTCCGGTTCACGTCGAACACGCCGAACCACGGATTCTTCTCCTTCAGATAAAAATCGCGCGCCATCATGGCCGCGATTGTGCCGAGCGTGAATCCATTGCCGCAGAATCCCGTGGCGACGAACTGGTTTGGCGCAGTGGAACCGATGAATGGCAACCCGTCATTCGTCTCGATCACCTGGCCGCACCAGTGATCGCGCACGTCTGCCAGCGGCAGGAATTCCTTCAGTGTTTCCTCCAGCCTGCGAAAATGCTCGGCGGCATCTTTTTCCTGGCCTGTCTTGCAATCCTCGCCGCCGAAGATCGCGTAGTCGTGGTCCGCGTGACGATCGATGCGCAGGTAGTAGTAGGGATCGCCCGTGTCCCAGAAGAGCGCCT
This sequence comes from Candidatus Acidiferrum sp., assembly GCA_035318425.1. Lineage (GTDB taxonomy): Bacteria > Verrucomicrobiota > Verrucomicrobiia > Limisphaerales > SIBH01 > JANNGC01. The sequence goes on from DATHEW010000772.1 coordinate 6,673, forward strand.
CCGGCAGGGAGCCGTGGGGTAAGTGCGCGCCA
>DATHEW010000773.1:0-5779 GCA_035318425.1 Candidatus Acidiferrum sp.
AGGCTCATGTCCTTGCTCGGACGGCTCGGCACCGGCTTTCCGGGCTGACCGCCCACCCACACCACGCGCCAGATCCGGCCGTGCTCGCGATCCACGCCTTCGGGATCGGCCTGGGCGTTCTGGTAACACGGATATTTGTCATACCAATCCATGACCCACATCGCGCCGTCGGGGCCGGTTTGGTTGCTCACGGGACGGAACCACGGGTCTTTGCTAACGAGAAAATTTCCCGGGCCTACGAACTTCCACTCTTCGCCGTTGGGTATTTTTTCGCCGCTCTTTTTGAGCAGCGCCTGACTCGCTGGACCAAGCAGCGTCGTTTCTTTCTCCGCCTTGTAAGTCGAGCCAACGGGCGCGAGTCGATCGCAGTTCAGCGCGCTTTGGTGAATATTGCCGAGGAATACCAGTCCGCGCCACTCCGCGGGCCATTGATCGCCTTGATAAACGCAGATGCCCGCATGCGCCGCGCGGTAGTGACGAAAATCAACAATCGCGGGCAATCCCTTGGTCGGCAGATCTTGCGCATAGCCGTAAGGATTCGCCCACGTGCCGCCCTGGCGATTGTATTGTCCGCCCGGCGCGAGGTGAAAGAGATGCTGGATAACGCACGCGCTCACGAACGCATCGCCGCGTTCGTTCCAGTCCACGCCCCAGGGATTGCTCGTGCCGTCGGCGAAGACCTCGAACTTTTTCGTGCGCGGATGATAACGCGCCAGCGCCGCGTCCATCTTCACGCCATCGTCCTCCGGGTCATTCGGATCTTTAACCTGCGAATGCGTGAACACGCCGTGCGTCATGTAGAGCCAGCCGTCCGGTCCCCACGCGAAACCGTTGAGCAGCTCGTGGCGGTCTTCATTCCCGAATCCCGTAAGTAGCACTTCGCGCGTGTCTTCCTTGTCGTCGCCATTTGTGTCCTTGAGGAAATAAAGGTTCGGCGGCGCGCCCACGTAAACGCCGCCATTGCCGAGCACCATTCCTTCAGCGAGCGAGAAGCCATCCGCGAACACGGTCACCTTATCCGCTTTGCCGTCGGCGTCCGTGTCTTCGAGAATCTTGACGCGGTCGCGGCCCTTCTCACCTTTCGCCGCGCCCTTTGGATATTCGTAGAGTTCCAGCACCCACAAACGTCCGCGCTCATCCCAGGTCATCGCCACGGGATTCACGACCATCGGCTCAGCGGCGAAGAGGCGCACTTCGAAGCCAGGTGGCACCTGGATTTGCTTTTCCGTCTCCAGCGGATGAAGCGCGGGTGAGGCAGCGGCCGCGCGCACGGTGTCGCCGGCGAGTTGTTTCCCCGGCGGCTTGTTCGTGTAGATGGGAAAATCAAATCCCGTGCGCGCCGGCTGGTAATCAGCGGCGAAGCCATTCGCAGAGACGACGACGCACAAGGCAAAGACGGCCAGACGTTTCATAAAGTGTAAGTGGACGAGTAGTAGCGGCGGCGACTTCACGCCGAAAGAATTTTCGCGGGCGGACACTCCGTCAGAACCATCGCTCAAATTGAAAAATCAGTTCGAGGCCGGTGAGCAGTAGCGCGGTGTAAACGAACTTCAGGAACGCCCGCTCGGAGAACCTTCGGTTCATCCACACGCCCAGCCAGACGCCGACGGGAACGAGCAGCAAAAACCGCGCACTGATCCACAACGTCTCTGGCGTGATGAGCGCGTTTTTCGTAAACAGCGGAAGATGCACCATTGACCGGTCGATCGCGAAAAAGGGGAGCTTGATCCAATTGATCCAAGTGAAAATGAAGACCGTAGTGGCGACGAAAATCTCTTTTGGCATGCGTTGGGGAATGAGGAACAGCGCGATCAATGGACCGGCGCCGTGGGAAATGCTTGAAGTGATTCCCGCGCCCAGTCCGCAAGGGATGCCGATCTTGTAGTTCGGCGCGAACACACCTTCCTTTGCGAAAATTTTTTCTTTCGCGAGTTGGAACAAGACAAACGCGACCGCAATGCAGCCGATTGCAATGTTGAGCTGGCGCGGATTCAGCAAGTCCACGAGTTGCACGCCGACCACCACGCCAACGATCACGCCGGGCAGCACGAACATGAGATTTCGTTTCTCCCATTTGCCCCAGTAATGATAAAGCGAGAAGGCGTCGCCTGCGCACAGCAACGGCAGCACGATGCCGACGGCGTCTTTGCCGAACGCGAGCACGGCGAGGGGCGTGGTTAACATGCCGAGTCCGCCTCCGAAACCCGCTTTTGAAACTCCGATGAAGAGCACCGCGAAGACAGCAATGAAGAATTGAAGCGTCAGCTCAGGCGCGGCGAATGCGAACACGACCTGACGAGTAAAGGAGCGGAAGAGAACATCCAAGCTTTTCGAACCTGGACCGACAGGAATAGTAGGGCGTTGCCGTCCTCAGCTCCCGCGCGAGGCGCTGAGCAAGTTCTTGCGCGTTCTGTCTTCGCAAGGCCGGCGGTTCGTTACCCACTATCGAGTCTCCGCGAACTCTCAACTTTCCACTGTGCCGTGTGCTGATAGTCTCGCGGCGATGTCGTATCACCAACTCATCGACGCCGCGGTGCGCCACCTCGAAGAACTCAAGTCGCACGGCTCGCGTTTCGTTGCGATCAATCCCGAGACACTTCGTGCGCTCAGCGCGCCGATCACTACGGCGGTCAGTCGAATGTCGAATGTCGAAAGTCGAACGCCGGTGATGGCCTCGGTTGAAACGATTGTGCCCGCAACTCCGCCGCCTTCGACATTTCCGTCGCCCTTGTCGGCCAAGGCTTTGGCGCTTGCTGAAATTCGTGAGCGCGCCATGCAGTGCCTGAAATGCCCGCAACTCGCCAGCACACGTCAGCATGTCGTCTTCGGCGTAGGGAGCGCGGATGCGGAACTGATGTTCGTCGGTGAAGCGCCCGGAGCGGATGAAGATTTGCAAGGCGAGCCTTTCGTTGGCGCGGCGGGGCAACTGCTCACCCGGATGATTCAAGCGATGGGCCTTGGCCGCGAACAGGTTTACATCGCGAACATTCTCAAGTGCCGGCCCAACATGCCTGCGGGATCGAGCGGCAATCGCAAGCCCACGCCCGATGAAATGCAAACGTGTATTCCGTATCTGCACGCGCAGATCGATTTGATTCAGCCGAAAGTTCTCGTCGCTCTGGGCGGCACGGCAGTGGAGGGATTGCTCCAGAAAACGGGCATCACGAAACTCCGCGGCCAGTGGGAGACCTATCGCGGCATCCCGCTCATGCCAACGTATCATCCCGCTTACCTGCTCCACAATCAGGCCCCTGGCGAGAAACGCAAAGTCTGGGAAGACCTTCTCGCTGTGATGGAAAAACTGGGCCTGCCAATCACGGAAAAGCAGCGTGGTTATTTCCTCAAAGCCTGATTCTCAATCACGCATGAAGTTACGCGACAACAGGAATGGTTTGTCGGCGGTATGAAAATCCAGTTCACCACGAATGGGTGGCCACGACATAGTCTGGCCGGCGCCCGCAAGGCGCGAGAAAGTCGAGAACGACGAAAAGAAGTAGATCTGCCGCATTTGGACTGCGATGGCAGAGCGCAGCGGCGAACTTGCCGCCGCAGTCCAAATTACTCGCTAGTCGTCGGCGCTGCGGGTTGTTGCCCTTGCTGCGGGACGACGATGACCGGCAGCGGCGCACGAATTTTCATCACGTCATCCACGAGAATCTCTACGAAGTAAGTGCCGGGAACTGTGAACTCGATATTCCCGAACACGGTGACGTTCACCGTGCTTTGGTTGGGATCTTGCAACGCGAACTTCACATCGCCTTTGCGCACCACGGTGGTCTGGTCCGGCGCGATGATCTTGGTCGTCTCGGTGAACTGGCCGACGCCGGCAGTCCATCGATTGTAAATGAACAGCTTGGGCGCGGCGACGGGCAGGCCCGGCACGCGGATCACGCTGAGCACACCGATGAGCATCAGATTGCCGTTGGCTTCCTGGCGGATTTCTTCGCAGAGCAATGACGCCTGCAGGTCTGGGAGAATACGACTGGCTTGCATAGTTCAGTGGGGTCAGTGATCGGGTGACTCAGTAATCAGTGCGCGGCTTGCTCGGCGGCGCGGATGGTGTTCCGCATCAGCAACGCGATCGTCATGGGACCGACGCCGCCGGGGTTCGGAGTAATCTTGCCGGCAATGGGCTGCACTTCGGCGAACGCGACATCGCCGACGAGACGTGAGCCGTCCTTGGCATTGGGGTCGGCTACGCGATTCACGCCGACGTCGATGACCGTGGCGCCGGGCTTTACCATGTCTGCTTTTACAAATTCAGCGACGCCCATCGCGGCGATCAGAATGTCCGCGCGCCGGCAGTGCTCGGCAATGTTCTTCGAGCGCGAATGACAAATCGTGACGGTCGCATTCGCATGTTTTTCCTTTTGACACAGGATGGCCGCCATCGGCTTGCCGACGATTTCGCCGCGGCCGAGGATCACGACTTCCGCGCCCTCGGTGTTCACGTTGCTGCGGATCAACAACTCCTGAACGCCCGCGGGCGTGCAGGGACGAAAGCCGGTGGTGTCGCCGAGCATCAGCTTGCCGACGTTGAGTGGATGAAAACCATCGACGTCCTTGTCCGGCGATACGGTGGAGTAAACGACTTCCTGGCGAATGTGTTTGGGCAGTGGCGCCTGAACGAGAATGCCATGAACGCGTGTGTTCGCATTCAACGCGCGGATGACTTCGAGCAACTCTGCTTCGGTGGTGTTGTCTGGAAGAACTTTCGTATCGGACCAGATGCCGAGCCGCGCCGACATCTTGCCTTTCATGCCGACGTAAACTCGGGAGGCAGGATCCTCGCCAACGCGCACAAACACCAACCCGGGCTCAATACCGCGTGACTTGAGTGTCTGGACGCGCTGCGTTGTTTCGGCGTGAATCTGCTCCGCGATGGCGCGACCGTCGATGAGGTTGGCCGTCGCCATTAACGAACCATCTGCAGTTCGTCCACGATGATCACGGGCGTGTTCTGCCAGCGTTCGTCGAGGATCTCTTCGCCAGTCACGAGCACGCGATGGCCCTTGAACTCCTTGAGCATCAGGTTGGTCGTCGGGCTATAGACGTAATTGATCGCCTTGCCAGTATCGAGACTGCGCAGTTCAAAGTAAGCGGGCGCCTGAATGCTGACGCTGCTCTTCAAGATTCCTTCGCGGCTCACGACCTTGCGCACGGTTTCGATGGGTGCCTCCGGTGCTGCTTCGGCCGGCACGGGTGTGGGAACTGGCGGTGTGGTTTCCGCGGGCGTTGGCGTCGCCGGTGCGGGAGTCGGAGCCGGGGTCGCGACTTCTGCGATGGTGGGCGGCGGAGTGGGCGTCACCGGTTCGATCACGACGGGTGGAGGCGTCGCTGGCGCGGGCGTCGGCTCAGGCTTCGGTGCCGCTGCTGCAATGGCAGACGCAGAGCGATCGATCAAATGCGCTGCCACGAAAGCAAATGCATTGGTAGGCGGTTCGATCTTGATCCATGTGCCTTTTGAATCGATCGGCTTAATGGTCGCGCCCTTTTCCAGACGGCCGAGAATGCTGTAGTTCTCACCGGCGCCACCGCGCAAATTCAGGCGATTGGCTTTCACGGTGTTGCTGGTGGTGTCGATGAATTGAGAGTTTACCCAAACGCCAACCTGCGTCGGAAGCGCCACGCGGTACCAGCGCGACGGCTCGTCCTGCTTCGGCTTCTTGAGGGTCACTTCTTCAAGCACGATCAGCGCGTCGCCGTTCTTCAAGTGCGCGATCACTTCGCTGTTGATGGAAGCCTGACCGCGCACGTTCACGTTGTTCTGCTTCGCGAC
>DATHEW010000774.1:0-4549 GCA_035318425.1 Candidatus Acidiferrum sp.
GCCACATTGTCGTTGAATTCCATTGTCACACTCGAAACGGCGCTCGACGGCGCAGGGTTGAATTTCACCACGGGCGGAACAGGCCAGCCGTGGCAAGGCCAGCAAGCCGTCACGCATGATGGCGCCGACGCCGCGCAGACAGGCACCGTGGGCAACAGCACTTACACCTGGATCAAATCAACCGTCCAAGGTCCGGCGACGTTGACATTCTGGTGGAAAGTTTCCTCTGAGAAGGATCGCGATTACCTGCGCTTCATGTTGGACGCGGCGGACCAGATGCGGATCTCGGGCGAAGTCGATTGGCAGCCAATCACCTTCAACGTCCCCTCCGGCACGCACGAGCTTCAGTGGCGTTATTCCAAGAACTCGAGCAGCGCCGCCGGCCAGGATCGCGGCTGGCTCGATCAAGTGCAGGTCACGACGCCTCCCGGCGGTCCGTCCCCATCACCGCTTCCGACGATCGCAGCAATGGAACCGGCAGTAATCCTTTCGGGCGATGAGGCGCTACTGACGTGGAATTCGGATCCCGGCACACGCTATCAGGTCCTTTACAAAGACGAGTTGTCCGATGCGGACTGGACGTTGCTGGCGGGAGGCATCGAAGCAACAGACGCCACCTGCACCCTCACGGACAACGGACAATCGCCGCGGCGTTTCTATCAGGTGGTCGAGGATTAGCCGCGCATCGCGGTTTGGTAGGCGGCAAGTAATTGCACGACGGATCGCTCCCAGTTCAACTGCTCGCGCACGCGGGACTCGCCAAGCTTGCCCATGCGTTCGCGGCCGTCGGGATCATCGAGCAGACGCACGATCGCGTCGCCGAGTTGCGTGGCAGAGTTTTCGTTTACGTACACCGCTGCATCACCCGCCGACTCGCGACCTTCGGTGAGGTTGAACATCACCTGCGCTTTTCCGAACGCCATGTACTCGAGCACCTTGTTCATCGTGCAGTGATCGTTGTACGAATTGATCGGATCACATGACACGCCAAGATCGATGGTCTTGAGCGCGGAAAACAAAAACTCGTTCGTCACCCGGCCGGGAAGATCAACGAACTCCTGCAAGCCAAGCTGATCGCGTTGCGCCGCGAGGTTCGCGTGCTCTGGGCCGGTTCCCATGAGCAGGAACTGCACGTCCTTGCGTGCAAGTTCGTGGACGATGTGTGCCGCGGCATCGATGAGAAACTTCACTCCATCGGCGTTGCCCATCACGCCCACGTAGCCGACGAGGAACTTGCGGCCTTTGCGGAGCGCGGGAGTCTCTTGCGTGTTCGCAGTCGCGATCTTGGGCGACGTTCGGACAATGAAAACGTCACCACTTTCCTTTCCTCCGCGCTCGACGGCGGTTCGTTTCACGGAACGATTCGTGGCGAGTACGACATCAGCACACGCATACGTGAGCCGCTCGGCAAGCCGGACGAACCAGTAGAACAGCCCGCGTCCGCCGAACTTCGCCTCGAACATCTCCGGCCAAACATCGTGAACGTCGTAAATCACACGCGTGCCGAAGAGCAGCTTGAACGGCAACGCGACAACGAAGAGCAGGTCCGGTGGATTGCAGAGGTGAATGATCGTCGGCCGATGTTTCCGCCAGACTTTCCAGGCGAGCCGCGTCTCGCCGAAGAGCGCCGAAGCGTACTCGCGGAAGAATCCGATGAACCCGCCGGCCTCTTCGCTGATCCAATGGCGGTACACGTAAATGCCCTCGGTCACTTCCTCCGCCGCGGTGTGGCCGCGCATCTGCGGACAAATCACGACGACTTCGTAACCGGCATCGCGCAGCGCACAGGCTTCCTGCCACACGCGCCGGTCGAGCGGGACGGGGAGGTTTTCTACGATGATGAGAACGGCGGGCATTTACGATTTACGATTTACGATTTGCGATCCACGCGCGCGACCTGAAATTGGCGCTCGCTCAGAGCAGCCAATCTCGTAGATCGTAAATCGCCAATCGTAAATCGCTTCACCAACAGAACCCTTCGTAACGCGACGGCAACTCGCGCAATTCCGACCACCCATTCACATCGATGAAATGATGCTCCGCGGTCACAGCGGCTTTCAGCTCCGTGAGCGATGCGCATTTTTGTGCGGCCAGCACGACGCCGCGTTGACCGAGCGCGCCTGGCAAATCCGCTTTGAGCAGTGATGCCAGGTGCGGCATCTGCACATCCACCACGCGTTTGTTCGCGCCGACGAGCGCTGCGAGATTCAGCGCGGGATCGTAGATGCGAAGCTTGTAACCGCGCCCGAGCAGCGTCTGCGCGACCTCGACCATCCCGCTTTCGCGGAGGTCATCCGTGTCGGCCTTGAAGGAGAGACCGAGGATCACGATCTCGCGTTGCCGCGTGTCGGAGATGAGTTGCAGCAGGCTGAGCAGATGGCGGTCGTTGCTCGGCAAAAGATTCTCGATCAACGGCACGTTCACTCCGAGTTGACGCGCGCAATTGGTCAATGCGCGCACGTCCTTGGGCAGACATGAGCCGCCGAATGGATTGCCGGGACGCATGTAGTACGGTGACAAGTTGAGCTTCGTGTCCTGACAAAGCAGCGCCATCACGGCTTGCGCATCAATGCCGAGTTGCTTGCTTACGCGGCCGATCTCATTGGCGAAAGTAATCTTCGTGGCGTGAAACGCATTGCATGCGTACTTGATCATCTCGGCCGTCTGCCAGTTCACGATCGCGGCTTTCCCGCCGAACAATGCACGCATCAGTTCGGCGGAAGGCGCGGAGCCGTCGCGCGAGCCGACGACAGCGAGCGAAGGATTTTCAAAATCAGCCACCGCAGTGCTCTCGCGAAGGAACTCGGGGAAATAAAATATCGTCAACGAACCGGCGCGCTCCAGGTCCCAAAGCAATTCATCGACAATGCTCGCCGTGCTGCCGGGCAACATGGTGCTGCGCAGCACCAATACATGGGCCTTCGGAACCTTTCGCAGCGCATCCGCAATTTGCGCAATCACTGCTCGAACGAAGCGCAGATCGAGCGCGCCGGCGGCAGTAGAAGGAGTGCCAACACAAACGATCGACAGCTCTGTCGATGCAATCGCGTCCTCACAGCTCTGCGTTGCGCGGAGGAGATTGTTTGCCTTGGCGTCGCGCAGCAATTCATCAAGGCCCGGCTCGACAATGGGAGCTATGCCGCGGTTGAAGTCCTCGACTTTTTGCACCTGAACATCCACGCCGACAACATGGCGGCCGGCCTTCGTGAGACAGCCCGCGGTCACTGCGCCGACATAGCCCAGCCCGAAAATGCTGATGTTCATGAAGCGTCAGACGCTACGAACGTGGTCGTGAAAACGCAAGGTTGGCCGGGTTGGGGACGTGCAATGAGTTTCAAGTACGGCGCCCATTCAGTTTTTTTGAAGGCTGGTGAAACGGTCCCGGCGTAGTCGCGCTCCAGATCACCCGTTGCTGCCGACGTGAGGAGGCTCTGTTCGACTTCGTCGCCTTTTTGCTCCGCGAGAAAAACTCCCGCCCAGTCACCGCTTACGTTGATCTTGATGGCGATACCGTCGCGGCGCAGTTCAAACTGCCGATCGCTGATATGCTTGAAGCGCGCGCCGGGAGCAAATTGCCAGCGAACGGAAAAGCCCGTCTCCGCATTTGCGCACGAATCCGAAACAATCCAACCCGCCGGATGAAATGTCTGCTTGATGGAACGAGTCACGCGCACGCCATCTAAATCCACGGCAGCCTGTAACTGTTCGAAGGAGCGTTCGACATCCGGCTTGCCATGATGTTCGGCCCAGAGAAACGGACCCAGTCGCTCTGGCCATTCCAGTCTGTTGTTTGGACGCGGCGCATTGTGCGTGCCGCGCGAGGCGAGCCACTGCCGCAGCCTTTTGTTTCCGTAGTACGCGCCGGTACCCGGATCAACGACGATGGCGACGCCCTTCCACCACAGTGACAAATGTAGTGCGTCGAGATGTCCGTGAGCAGCAGTCGCGAGATAACCGAGGGGTGACAAATCCCAGCGCAGCCACCAGAACCCGGACTCGCAGACGGCGATCCCTGACTCAGAATAAAGCCACCAGTCATCGCACTCTTCCGCTCGCAAGGGCGCACCGGAGTTCGGCGGCTTTCCAATAATCGGCGGGGCATCGAGCCAGTAGTTAAGCGCGGGACTGTTGAGCTTTGCCATCCAATAAAGCCATTCGCGCACGAAGTGCGGCCCGGCGAAGAGCGGCGTAACGAATGCATTGTCCGAATCTCCATAGTCCCACGGTTCGCGATCTACCTGCACGTCGTTGAAAAAACGCATCGCTGCGTCGAGGCGCGTGTTGGCGTCGTCGGAAACTTTTCTTCCGGAAGTGAGCAGGGCCTGTCGCGCGTAAAGGCAGAACTCAAACGAGAACAAGTGATAGTTCAACGCCTGCTCTTTGTTGCCCCCGTCTTCCGCGAACTGCGCGAGCACTTCGCGCTCCCAAAGCGGATGCAATCCATCCAACGATGCCCCCCACTGAAGCAGGGCCGGCCATCGCGCGGTCGCGACGATCAATCCCGCGAGTTCTCCAATGAGATGGTTGTTCGCTGATGAACCAAACGACT
>DATHEW010000775.1:0-2393 GCA_035318425.1 Candidatus Acidiferrum sp.
CAAGCCGATCGAAACGCCGATGCTGCCCTTCGTCATGCTCCCGCGCCCGTTGCAGGAGAGCAACGTCATCGGCAAAGGCAGCATGGCTGGTTTCCTCGGCGCGGCTTACGATCCGTATCAGTTTTATCAGGACCCGAACAAAGACATTAAGCTGGATGATCTCACGATGCGCAAAGAGGTGCCGAAGGAGCGTCTGTTGCGTCGCGAGTCGTTGTTGCAACGCGTGAACGCCGCGATGCCCGAAATGGAGAAAGCGGTCGAGAGCTACGCGCTGGACTCATATTATCAGAAGGCATTTGACCTCGTGTCGTCCGGACGCGCGCGCAATGCCTTCGATCTCACCCAGGAGAAAACAGAACTTCGCGACAAGTATGGCCGGCACACATTCGGACAAGGTTTGTTGCTGGGCCGCCGCTTGATCGAAGCAGGTACTCGCTTCGTTCAGGTGAACTGGCCGGCGGTCGCGAATGGTGATCCGACGGTGGACGCCTTCGACACGCACGCGGCGAATTTCGGACCATTAAAAAATCTTCATTGCCCAAAGCTGGACAGCGGTCTGGCCGCCTTGCTCGAAGACATGGACCAGCGCGGTTTGCTCAAGGAAACGATCGTGCTCGCGATCGGCGAGTTCGGACGCTCGCCCCGTATGGGCGTGAGCACTTCGGGAAACGGCAACGCGCCAGACGGGCGCGATCATTGGCCGTATTGCTACACCGCGCTCGCAGCGGGAGCGGGAATTGGGCGGGGCGTGGTTTATGGCAAATCAGATGCGACGGGTTCATCTCCGGCGGAGAATCCGGTGCATCCAACGCAGTTGCTTGCGACGATCTATCACGCGCTCGGCATCGACCCGCACACGATCGTTCACAATCACCTGAATCAACCGCGCGAACTCGTTCAGGCCGAGGCGGCGACGGGGTTGTTTGTCTGATGCGCGCGACGCTGTTGGTTTTTTTGGTGGCGTCGTCGGCGTTTGCGCAGCCGAAGCTCACTTCCATTTCGTCGCAATGGATTCAGCGCGGAACGAGCATCGATCTGACGTTGGCCGGCGAGCGGCTTAGTTCCATAACGGGGTTTGTCTTCAGCGGTGAGTCAGGGCTGAGCGCTACATTGATCCCCCCTCCTCCTGCACCCAAAGCGAACGTCGGAATCGAATCCGAATCCGGCGCGTTCACCGTTACGCCGCCGGCGAAGCTGGAGAATTCCAAGTCGATGGTAGTGCGTCTATCCGCTTCCACAAACGCCACGCTTGGCGGGCGCGAATTGCGCGTCGTGAGCCCGAGCGGCATCTCTGAACCGCGCACCATCAACATCGGCGCGCTGGCGGAAATAAAGGAGACGGAGCCGAACAACACGAGTGCCGATGCCAATCCAATTGAGTTGCCGGCAACGATCAATGGAGTGATCAGCGGCGCGACGGAAATCGACTCGTTCAAATTCAAGGTGAACAAAGGCGACGTCGTTGCGTTCGACGTCGATGCCTCGCAACGCGGTTCGCCTTTGGATTCTTCGCTCGCCATCCTCGACACGAATGGCAAGGAACTCGCGCGCAGCGAGGATGTGAACGGATTCGATTCCCTGCTTCACTTCACCGCGCCGGACGCTGGAGAGTTCATCGCACAGATTCGTGACTTTCAATATCGCGGCGGCTCCGACTACAGCTATCGGTTGCATGCCGGCGCGCTGCCGTACGTGGAAACGATTTTTCCGCTTGGCGGCCAGCGTGGCAAGCCGGTCGAGTTGACGCTCGCTGGAAGGAACATTTCGAGCGCGGAGAAAATGACGTTGAACGCCGATGTAAACGCGCCGCTCGGCCGGCAGGAAATTCGCCTCAAGCTGCCGCAAGGTTTCTCAAACCCAATCCCGTTCGATGTGCAGGACCTGCCGGAGATCATCGAAGTTGAGACGAAGGCAACGAATGTTGTGACGGTTCCCGGCATCATCAATGGCCGCATCGAAGCGGCGAAGGACGTGGATTATTTCAGCTTCAAGTCGGAGGTGGACCAGAAGCTTGTTCTGGAAGTAAACGCGCGCCGATTCGGCTCGCCGCTCGACGCGCTGCTGTTGGTTTATGCCAATGGAACGCTCCTCACGCAGAACGACGATACGGCTGGTTCGGGCGCCGATGCTCGCGTGGAGATCGATGCCAAAAAGGGAACGGAATATCTGGTTGCGATCCGTGATCTCACGGAACGCGGAGGGAATGAATTCACGTATCGCGTCTCGTTGCGTCCGCCGCAGCCGTCATTCACGGCGAGGTTTTTTCCCGACGCCATTCGCATTCATCGCGGAGGACTGACGAAGATTCGCTGCGAAGTTCAACGCACCGGTTTCGATGGCGCGGTGGAGTTTCAAACGGAGAACTTCCCGGACGGAATCATCGCGGAGCCGAT
>DATHEW010000776.1:0-2229 GCA_035318425.1 Candidatus Acidiferrum sp.
CGTCGAAGCTGAACAACTTGCAATTTGTCAGCGGCGTTGAGATCAGCACCGAAGCGAACGTCGAGGTCTGTATTTGTTGTTCGAAGCCCGAGGGCATTGGCGGAAAGCTCAGCGGCGGCGGCTCCATCACCTTCAAGGGCAAGGCGATATTCCCGATGGGTAACTTCCCGATCACGAAAACCATTTCGCGCGGTGGCTACGAATTCGAGGTCACCGGCAACTTTGGCTGCACTTACGAACAGGCGTTTGAAATTCAGGCCTCTGTGAATGGCAAGACGGAGTGCCAGTTCAAGAAGGCGACCGTGGATGGCAGTCTCTCGGTGGATCTGCCCGCGACGTTTGGTTGCGCGGCAAACGTTCATGTCGTCGTGAAACACAACGGCCAGCAGGTCGGCGAGATCGATGTGGGCCCGACGGCCCAGGTCTCCTACGGATTGAGCGGCAGCGTGAAGTATCACAAGGACGAGAACTCGAGCTCTTTGACCGGCGAGATTTGCGGCAAGGGATTGAAAGTTCACATGGGCATCCCGGTGAAGATTCCCGGCATCATCGACACGGATCTGCCGTACGACGAAACACTGGTGGAAGAAAACTGCGGCAGCTTTTCAGGGGGTCCGTCGGCGGCGATTCTGGCCAAGGCTGACACGGCTTATCAGCAAGGCGTCCAGGATATGCAGCAGTTGATTGCTGCGGAGATGGCGACGCCCACCACGGCCAAAGCCACGACCGTGGCGAAGGCCGCGGCGAGCGAGGAGGAAGGCGTCTGCGCCAAAGTGAAGCTGCAACTCAACCAGGATGTCGTGATGGCGCGGAATGCCTTCAACGCCACGCTGGAGCTCGTGAACAATTCGCCGGTGAGCGGCTTGTCGAACATCACCGTGACGCTCGCGATTGAAAATGAGTTTGGCGAGACGGTGAATGAGGTGTTCGGCGTGCGTGCGCCGGTGTTGAAAGGTCTGACTGGAGTCGATGGTCATGGTGCGATCGCAGCCAATGCGACCGGTTCGGCGTCGTGGATTCTGGTGCCGACTTCGGAAGCGGCGCCATTTGGTCCGACGCGCTACGGAATTGGCGGTGTGTTGAGTTATTGGCAGGACGGAAACACGATCACGATCCCGCTCTTCTCTGCGCCGATCACGGTTTATCCCGATCCGCGGCTGTCGGTGAAATATTTCCACCAGCGCGATGTGTTCGCGGATGATCCGTTCACGCGCGACATCGTGGAGCCGACCGTGCCGTTCAATCTCGCGGTGATGGTGAACAATCGGGGACGCGGCACGGCGCGCGATGTGAAGATTGTTTCCGGCCAGCCGGAGATCATCGAGAACGAGAAAGGGCTGCTGATCCATTTCGAAATCATCGGCTCGCAGGTGGAAGGCAGCGGGCAGACGCCCTCGCTCACGGCGACGCTCGGTGAGATCGCGCCGGACACGAACAAGATCGCGCGCTGGCTGATGACCAGCACGCTGCAAGGGCTCTTCACCGATTACAAAGCCACTTTCATGCACCAGGACAGCCTTGGGAAAACCAACCTGTCCTTGATCGACGAAGTGAGCATTCACGAAATGATTCATCTCGTGCAGGCGGCGGGCGTGTTCGAGGACGGACGGTCCGACTTCCTGGTGAACGAAGTTCACGACGCGGACGATTTGCCGGACACGCTTTATCTCAGTGACGGCCAGACGAACCACGTGGATGTGGTGCGTGTTGCCGCGACCGATGGCGCGCCTACGGATTCCGACTTCATCGTTCACTTGAGCGCGACGGTGCCGGCGGGCTGGGTTTACCTACGTGTGCCCGAACCTTCGGATGGTCAATTCGTCCTCACGCGTGTCGTTCGCTCGGACGGCGTGGAGATTTCTTTTGGCACCAACGCGTGGACGACGGATCGCGTCTTCATCGGTCAAGGTCAGCGGCCGATTTACACAAACCTACTGCACTTGCTCGACTACAATAGCAGCGGTCAATGGACGTTGTATTACGCACCCCTGCCCGAGCCGGACACGACCACACCCAGCAGCGCGATCGCTGCCTTGCCATCGAGCAGTTACGCGCAAATTCCAGTCAACTGGGCGGGCGCGGATGAACCGGGCGGCGGCGGCATCGCGTTCTTCGACATTTACGTTTCGGAAGATGGCGGCGCATTCACGCCGTGGCTGCAACACACGATGGCGAACGGCGGCGTTTACTTCGGCGCGCAAGATCACAACTACGCCTTCTACAGCGTCG
>DATHEW010000777.1:0-4965 GCA_035318425.1 Candidatus Acidiferrum sp.
GCAGCAATTGATACGCAATTCCTGTCTTGAGCTGGCGCGTCAACGGGATGCTCACGCCCGCGCCGGCGCCGACACGCCAGAACCGTTCCGCTGCAATCCCCGCGCGCTCGCGACCGTTCTCGTAGAGCAGCGACGTGATCAGCGTGGCGTGTTGGGAGATGTTCCAATCGTTGCCGTAACGCACATACCACAACGTGACGAGTTCCGACTCTGCCCCGGCTCTCGCCTCGCGGCCCATCGAGAGATTGTGGCTCATGAACCGGCTGAGCTGATGATTCAGCGTCACGTTGGCGTAAAAGTCATCGACCGTCTCCGGCACCCGCGGAACGACGTTGGTGACGGTGGGATCGAAACCCGGTTCATCGAAGTCGTAGCGGATGTAACCGCCCGACGCGCGCACTAAGAGTTCCTTGGTGATATCGACTTCCACGAAGGGGCCGGCGCTCAATTCCGTGTTGTCAGCGAATACATCCAGTTCGTAATCAGTCAGTCCGGCGCCGAGTTCCACGCCGGTGCGAACCGATGGCCCGAGCCGGATCGTGCCGCGGGTGTAAAACATTTCCTGGGAGCGTTCCTGAACGTCCGAGGCAGCTGAGCCGCTGGAGAAAAAATTAACGTGATCGTAGCCGGCGGTGAGGACGACTTGATTCAGGTCCCAGTCCGCGCGCAGGCCCACAGTATTTTCGATGCCCCCAAAATCACCGGTGCCACTAACCGTCGGATCGCTTACCGGGTTCTGGGTGTAGCCGACGCGTTCGTGAAAATTGATCGTCACATCGCCCGCACGAATGTCGAAGGCGATCTCGGAATTGGGCGCGATGATCAACTGATCGAGATCGGTATTGTGAAGGTATTTGCGGTAGCCAATCCCGAGATTCAGCGAGAGAGCGTTGCGCTGGTTCAAAGGCCAGACAGACGCCACCCTCAGTTCGGGATGAAACGCGAAATCAACTTCCTCGGGTTCCTCGACGAGCTGCGGGTTGTCATTCAACTCGAAGCCCATCAGCGCATCGAAACGCATGAGGACCGGCCCGGCCTTCAGGTTGTAAAGGTTGCGGTCGATCGCCTCCTTGCGCGCGCGGCGGCCGCGATCCACTTCAATAGCTTCGCCGAGCGCTTCTTGAGCGATGGCGCGTGAGCAATCGAATGCCAAAAAGGCGGCCCCGAAGAGCGGAATACGACACCGAAGTGTCCGAGCGTTCACAGTCTGATCCTCCTCCTAATTCGCGCGCTCAGCAGAGGGACCACTGGTCGCGCGCGAAAATCGTCCGTCCGAAGAAGCGCTTTGTCAACGAACGCGGCGACGGCGTGTCTTTCAATCTGCGCGACGCGGGTGAGGGATTACGAAGAAGATTAAGATACGATTAAGATTCCGGCATGGCTCTTAATCCTATTCCTGATCGTATTCTTAATCTCGCTCCGTGAACTTCAGGGACAGCCCGCCCCTGCCATCCCTTGGCAGTTCAAAGGTTCAATGCGCGAATTTTTTTAAGGGGAAATCTCTCCTCTGTGAGCCACCACGGGACATAAAAAAACGACCAGCCTTGCGGCTGGTCGTTCTTAAGAATAGCGAGAAAGACTACTTGGCTTCTTTCTTCGGATTGCACTTCTCGCAAGTCTTGCCGTCTTTGGCAGCGTCCTTGCAGCACTTGTGCGCGCATTCCTTGCCGGCTTCCTTCGCTTTTTCACAGCAGGACTTCTCGGCAGCAACGCTGACACTGGCGAGAAACGCCAAAGCAGCAACGATCGCGGTGAATGACTTGATAGCTTTCATCGATTTACCTTTTTTTGCCGGTGACCAGACCGGCGGCTGTTTCGTCTCCCAAATTCCACAAAGCGACCCAGCTTCATGAATCTTCGGGGTGGACGACTTGAGCGGGACTATATTGGACGTTCCCGGCTTGTCCACCGCGAAGTAGACGCCCACAAGCACCCGAGGTTTCAGCGTTTTTCCATCTGTCCGCGCGTCACGCCCAACTGGTTTTGAAGCTTCAACTCCCGCCAAAGTTGCGCCCCGGAGATCTCTCCGCGCAGCAACTGGCGATACATCGAAATCGTGCGCGTAACCTGCTCTGGCGATTCGTTCAGGAACTCGATGCGGAATTGCCGCGCGCCCAATTCAATCATGCGGCTGACGTATTCCGCGCCGGTTTGCGCTTGCGCGTTGAACAATGTATTGCGGCACCCGGCGTCGGCCTTGAGCGGATGTTCCATGCCGACGCGATCACGCAGCTTCACGTCACGTGTGTCGCAAGGGCGGCCGCAATCGCGAAAATCCTTGCCGCTCGACAGGAACGCGCAGAACACGCAGTGCTCCATGTGAAACATTGGCATGTGCTGATGAACGGTAATCTCGAACCAATCCGGCGGCGCGCTCCGCAACAAGGCGCTGAGTTGCTCGAAATTCAGGTCGTACGAAGCCGTGACTCGCTCAAGTCCGTACCTCTCGATGAAATATTCCGCCGTGAGCGCGTTCGCCACATTCAGCGAGAAATCCCCGCGTCGACGGCAGTCAGCGAAGAATTTCAGGTGATCGTAATTGCGGATCAGGTAACCATCCGCATCACACGACCGCACTTGTTTGAGAATCCACTCTTCGCCCGGCTTGGTAATGCGCGGTGGCGCGACCCAAATCGCGTGCGCTGGAGACTTGCAGCCTGACGCGCATCGAACGGTCGTCACGGCTTCCCGATACTTTTTCGGATCCTCCAACTCGCAATAGATTGTCTGCACGCCGCACTGAAGAACGGTTTCAAGCTGAGGCAATGACCTCACGAGCACGATCAACTCGGGGCTGGTGTTTGACTGCGTCTCGATCGAGACGCGTTCGCATTCCGTGTTCCCGGTTACACCGTCGATCAATTTCCACCGCCTCGGCCGGCTGCGTTGCTGATCAAGCTCACTCACTAATTCGCGCCGCAGCCGATTCAATTCGCTGATCGGCACGATCACTTCGCCCTCGATGAAATTCTTCAACTCGCCCAGCTTGAACGGCGTGCCGCCAAGGCGTCCGAGCTGTTTTCGCAAACGTTCGATCGTGAGCGGTTGATGTTCCGCAATAGCCAGCGGCATTGCCGACATCGCTTGCGCAACGTTCCCGAGTTCGTCGCGTGCGATCACCGTGAGTACGGCGCCTGCATGTCCGTGCGCTTCCATCGAAATCGGCCGGTGAAACTGCGGCTTGTCACCCGCGAAGGTCTGGCGCAATTGCCGATCGAGCTCGGGATCGCTCGTCTTCCAAACTTTGTTCCCCGGCTTCACGCGCGAGAAGTTCACCGCGCCTGGCATGAACGTCAGCGCGTCTTCACCACGTCCGTCATGAACTGCGAAGACCCGTCCACCTTCCTCGTCCTGATCGGGACGGCCTGCGTCGAACACGATGCCATCGCCGGCTTTGAGCGGAGCCCGGAGTTGCAGGAAAACGCGGTCGCGTTCGACTCGGCCCACTTCGCCAAGAAACACACCGCGCTTCTTGCCGAAGTACGCGTGGACGAGTTCCTGATTGTGGATGCCGCCCAACCAGCCGGTGTAGAGGCCGCGCGAGAACGCCATCTCGAGATTGTATTTACGATCTTCGAATGATGATTGACGCGCAGCTCCGCCTGGCTCGCGTAAATTGTCATTCGTAAATCGCAAATCGTCGATCGCTTCGCGATACACACGCGTCACGTTCGCGACGTATTCCGGCGTCTTCAGTCGGCCCTCGATCTTCAGCGAAGAAACGCCCGAGCGAATCAACTCCGGGAGCACCGAAACGCCCGCGAGATCCTGCGGGCTGAGCAAATATTTCCGATCGCCGAGCGGAACATCCTCGCCATCGGAGATGAGTTGATACGGCATGCGACAAGCCTGCGCGCATTCGCCACGATTCGCCGAGCGTCCGCCGAGCGATTCGCTGGTGAGGCATTGGCCGGAGTAGGCGACGCACAGCGCGCCGTGGACGAAGACCTCGAGCGGGAGAGAGTGATCAGTAATCAGTGAATCAGTGTTCAGTGAACCAGCTGCACTTTCGGACTGATTACTGATTAATGATTCACTGATTACTTCACTCTTGATTTTCCCAATGTCCGCGATCGAGCACTCCCGCGCGAGCACCACGAGGTTGCACCCAAGATCGCGCGCGAACGCCACTCCGGCCGCGCTCGTGATGGTCATTTGCGTTGAGGCGTGAATCGGGAAATCCGGTGAAAGCCTGCGAATGAGCCGCGCGATCCCGATGTCCTGAACGATGGCCGCATCCACACCCGCCGCGATGATCGTACGAAGGTATTGCTCCGCATCGGCGAGTTCGTTCGCGAACACCAGAGTGTTGAAAGTCACGTAACCCTTCACGCCACGGCGATGCAGGAACTCCATCAGCTTCGGCAATTCCCCTTCTGCGAAGTTGTGGGCGCGCATTCGCGCATTAAAACGTTCCAGCCCGAAGTAAATTGCGTCAGCGCCATTCTCGACCGCGGCTTTGGCGCAATCCCAATCGCCGGCCGGCGCGAGCAGTTCCGGACGCGGCAATGCCGCCGTGTGAGCGGAAGCGGTGTCGGGCTGGGCAACGGCAGTGTCCATGCGAGCGCTCACTTAACCACAACCCAGGCATGGCTCAAAAAAGAATTCCGTGCCGGTGGCATGTTGCCGGTGTGACTTGCGCCGCGACGGCGCGAACTTGTCCTTGTCGCCCGGGCGCTTCTGCGCGATTCCTGAGCCGTGAATCTTCGGGAGCAACTCGACACCTTCCTTCGCAAGTCGCCCACGCTCGGGCGCGGCGTTTACATCGCGAGCACCGCGGTTGTGGTTGGTGATGTCACGATGGGTGATCATTCCAGCATCTGGTATCACGCCGTGGCGCGCGGCGACATCAACCGCATCGTCATCGGTCATCACACGAATATTCAGGACAATTCAGTGCTTCACCTCGCGGATGATTATCCGTGCCTCATCGGCAATTACGTGACGGTTGGCCATTCCGCGATT
>DATHEW010000778.1:0-8501 GCA_035318425.1 Candidatus Acidiferrum sp.
TCGGTCCTGGATTGGCCGCGGCGGATTTGCCCGGCTCGGTTTCCGAAGTAACGCGCCGCATGTGGAAGGAATTCGACGGTGCGGTGGTGGTGGATGCGAGCGCTCTGATGTGGCTGCCGGAAGGAGAGTTCAGAAAGAACGCCGTGCGCGTGATCACACCGCATCCGGGCGAAGCGGCCAGAATGCTCGACGTCAGCGCGGCGGAGGTGCAGTGCGATCGCTTTCGCGCGGCGCGGGCGTTGTCGGAGAAGTTCGGGGAATGCCACGTTGTATTGAAAGGGCATCAAACCATCGTCGGGCGAACGAGCGGCAGTTTGTTCGTGAACTGCTCGGGCTCGGCCGGGCTGGCGCAAGGTGGCAGCGGTGATTTGCTGGCAGGTTACATCGCGGGCTGGCTGGCGCAGCCGGTCTTATGTACCGCACCGGAGCCGTTGTTGCGCTACGCGGTGTTCGAGCACGGCGCGGCGGCGGATCGACTCGACGCAGCGCGCGGGGTCTGGACGGTGGAGGAACTTGCGATGGAGTTGGGCGTGCAGCACCGTTGACGCCGGGAAAGTTCTTTCTTTGAGAAAATCGCTTTGTTAATCACAACCCGCATGTTCTGGAAACGGCTGCTGTTGAGCTTCCTCGTCCTCGGGTGCGCGATGGTCTCGCACGCGCAATCGACGATGCAGTTCAAGCTCGTGAATGGCATGGTGCTCAACGGCCAGCCGCTCACGCCGAAAGATTCGTTCGTCCTGGTGAAGCTCGATAACGGCACCTACACGAATTTGAATTGGGTGCAGCTCTCGCAGGAGACGTTAATCGAGCTCGAGAAGAACAAATCGATGACGGCTTACGCCACGATTTTCATCGATCCTCCGCCCTCGCCTCGTCCTGCTGCTGCCACTAAAAAACCCGTGGTGATCAAGGACGTGCCGCGCCTGGATCGACCGGCTGGCGAAGGCTTGTTTGCATCGCCCGTCATGATTGTTTTGTTCCTGCTCGTTTACGCGGCGAACATTTATGCGGCGTACGAGATTTCCGTTTTCCGACAGCAACCGCCGGCGCTGACGTGTGTTGTGGCCGGAATATTGCCGGTGATCGGTCCCGCTATTTTTCTGGCGATGCCAACGCGCCAGGCGAAACAGGAACCCGCCTGGGAAGCGCCGGTAGAAGAAGTTCCAGTCGAGGAAGCGCCCGCCGTCGATGCAACAACAACTTCAACTCCCACTCAGGAAACGCAGCCCACACTTCCGCAGCCGGTGGTTTATCCGCGTGGACAGTTCACGTTCAACCGCCGCTTCTTCGAAACGAAGTTCGCCGGATTTTTGAAAATGGTCCCGGGCGAAGCCGAGCGCGACAAAGTCATCCACATCAAATCAGCGCGTGGCGAATACACGGGCCAGCGCTTGACGAAAATCGAGCCGAATGAACTTTATCTCCAGATTCGAAAAGGAACGGCGACCGAGGATGTCATGATTCCTTTCGGCGAAGTCTTCGAGGTCACCGTCAAACACAAGGACACTTAGAAGAGCCCGGTAGAAGGAAGCATGAGGCAGCCAGCGCGCAAGCGATGAAATACCGGACCATTTTACTTTTCGGCGCGCCCGGCTCGGGCAAAGGCACACAAGGGAAAATTCTCGGGGCAATTCCCGGCCTGTTCCATTTCGCCTGCGGAGATGCGTTTAGAAACCTGCGCATCACCGATCCTATCGGGAAAGTTTTCATCGAACATTCCAGCAAGGGCGAGTTGGTGCCCGACGAGCCGACGATCGACCTTTGGCAGCGCAACATTCAGGCGTCCACCTTCAATCGCACCTTCGATCCCGAACACGACACGCTGGTGCTCGATGGCATTCCTCGCAATGCGCGGCAGGCGCATATTTTGAAAGACACGCTCGATGTGCTCGCCGTGTTTCACCTCACCTGCCCGGACATGAACAAGATGGTAGAGCGGTTGCAGCGCCGTGCGTTGAGAGAAAATCGCCTGGACGATGCGAATCTCGACATCATCCGTCATCGCTTGGAAACGTACGAAAGCGAGACCAAGCCGGTGCTCGAGTTCTATGGCCCGAATGTAGTCTTCGATATCGACTCCAGCCAGAAACCGATCCACGTGCTCCGCGACCTCATTGATATCATCGTCAAGGTGGGCACTCAGCGGACGTGAGTTCGCCGTTGCGCATCGTCTTCATGGGCACCGCGCCGCTTGCGGCGACGGTCTTGGATACCCTCCTGGCGTGCCCCGAGTTCGCGGTCGTCGCCGCCGTCACGCAACCTGACAAGCCCAAGGGCCGTGATCTCAAGCTGCAGCCATCCGCCGTAAAAGAGATCGCCATCCTGCGCGGCGTGCCTGTCCTGCAACCGATCAAAGCGCGTGACCCGGAATCCATTCAGAAGATGCAGCAACTTGCGCCGGAACTCATCGTTGTCGCGGCGTACGGACAAATCCTTCCTCAAGCGCTGCTCGATGTGCCGCCGTTCGGTTGCCTCAATGTTCATACGTCGATCCTGCCCAAATACCGAGGCGCCGCGCCCATTCAATGGGCGATCCTCAATGACGAAAGTGAAACCGGCGTCACCATTATGAAAATGGATGCCGGCCTCGACACGGGCGAAATCGTGAGCGAGGCGCGAACCGCCATCCGCGCCGAGGACAACGCACAAACATTGCACGATCGTCTCGCCCAACTCGGTGGCGAATTGCTGGTGGCGACGATTCCCAAGTTCGTCACAGGAGAACTTCAACCGAGCGCTCAACCGGCCGAAGGCGCCACTTACGCGCGCAAGATCACGAAGGAAGATGGCCGACTCGATTGGTCGCAACCAGCGCGTGTGCTTTGGAACAAAGTCCGCGGACTCACGCCGTGGCCGGGGGCATTTACATTTTTACAGCGAGCTCCTGGACCGATGCTGCTCAAAGTGTTGCGGGCAGAGATCGTTCGAGAAGTTTCAGCATTGCCAGGCTCCGTCGTATCAGCGGACAGCACGGGCATCGTGGTGGGAGCGGGCCAAAATGCATTGCGCCTCGTGGATCTGCAACGCGAAGGCGGCAAACGATTAAACGTCGCGCAGTTTCTGGCCGGATTTCCGATCAAGGTGGGTGAACGATTCTTGTAGGGCAGCAATTCGAGCGAAGAAGGTTCGCGGGAATAAATCATCATCCTTGGCATCTCATATTCAAAGGTGCGGGGTGTTGAACTGACTGACATGCTGAATCGCGCCACTGAAAAAATAATCATACTGCTGCGTATTCTTTCCCGATCGAAGACGCGAACTCAGCCCGACCCAAGACCATGAGGCCAGGCTGAGAAGCCCAGTGCATATCGACGGTTTTGGAATAGAGTATTCACAGCCAGTCATGAATCCGGAAAACGGAAATTACGAACAAGTGGTGAATGCGCACTACCAGAACCTCTATCGGTTCGCGCTGACGCTGACGCGAAGCGAGAGCGACGCCAGCGATCTTACGCAGAGCGCGTTCGAGCGTTTGCTTCGCAAGCCGGATCAACTGCGCGATCCATCGAAGGCGAAGACATGGCTGTTCACCACGCTGTATCGCTTGTTTCTCGAACAGCGACGGCATGAACAACGCTTTCCTCACGTGACGGTCGAAGATGTTGAGTTACCGAGCGCGGACACGAACGGGGGGAACATTGACGCAGGCGCGGTCACAACCGCTCTCGCGCAAATCGAGGAACCGTTTCGCGCGGTGCTCGTGCTGTTCTATCTGGAGGACCATTCGTATCGCGAAATCGCTGAGATTCTCGATGTGCCGATCGGCACCGTGATGTCACGGCTCTCCCGTGGAAAAGCCATGTTGCGTGCGTTGCTCGACGAGCACGCGTCGAAGATTGTTCCACTCCCATTGAAAGCGGCGTCATGAATCGAAACGAAGCCAAAGATATTCTCCAGGCTTACCGCCCGGGCGGGGGCGATGCCGGCGATCCGTTCTTCGTCGAAGCGCTGGAAATGACCAGGCATGATCCCGAACTGGGCCGATGGTTCTCCGACCAGCAATCGTTCGACCATGCCATCTCGGGCGCACTTCGGAGAACCGGCGCGCCAGCCGATTTGCGTGGACTAATACTGGCGCAACAATCCAATCACCGCTGGTGGAATCGCTCCATGCGTCCGGCTGAACTGGCACTTGCCGCGTCTATCGTGTTGTTCGTCGCGATCGGTGGCTTTTGGCTGCATGGACGGCACGAGCGGTTCTCGACTTTGCGCGACCAAGTCCTCGCGGAAACATGGAATGGCAAGCGGCACGTTGATCTTGAAACGCCGAATCTCGCCGAGATTCGCCGCTTCATCACGGCCAGTGATCTGAACGGTAATTTCAAACTGCCGCCGGAGCTGGCGGCCATGCCCGTGCGCGGCTGCAGCGTGCTGCGAGTCGAGGAGCATCGCGTTCCATTCATCTGCTTCGGCGATGGAGTGCGCCATTTCCATCTCGCCATCATGGACGATCAGGTCTGCCCGACCCCTCCCCTGGCCGGCATGCCGGACTTCACGAAGTGGAACAAATGGAGCACGGCCATGTGGACGCAGGACAAAATTACTTTTGTGCTGACTGGGATGCGTCCATCCGAGTTCGTGAAAAAATTCCGCAAAGAACGTCAATGGACGTGGGGAGGCTGATCAGTCTCGACCGGCGCCTTTGGGCGACTGTGGGCGCGGCGGTTCCGCGGCGCGGCTGCTCGTGTTCGTCTTTTCGCCTTCCTTCTTCTTGAAAGCCGACCGCAGCAGCCAATGGCGCTTCAGTCCCTGGATCATGTCATCCGCGTGAACGATCAGGTCCGACAGCGAAGACACCACATTCGTATTCGCCTGCACCTGCGAGTTCAGGTTGCTGGTGATGTTCGCCAGGTTCTCGAGACTCACTGTCACGTTCGAGAAAACGGCGACCAGGTTCGTGTTGGCGTTCGTCACCGTGCTGTTCACGTTGCCGACCGTTGAGTTCGCGTTGGTGAGCAACAACGCCAGCGGACCCTGCATGTTCGTCGGGATGATCCAATTCCCAAGAGAACCGCGCGGTTCCTTCAGGTGTTCCGTGATCAACGTCATGTTCGTCACCAGCGGCTTGGCTGCGAGCAGCACTTCTTTCAAATGCTCCGTCGCCTCCGCCGCGTTCGTCAGCGTTTTGTTCAGCGCGTTGGTCAATTGCAGGATGTTCGTGATCGACACCTTGGCCATCTTCACTACCTCGTCGAGTTGCGAACTCAGCTCGGGCGGTTCCTCGGCGAACAGTTCGAATGGACCGTCTGCTTCCTTCCACTCCTTGAACGCACCCGTTTCACGCGAGAACACTTGCACCAACTTCCCGAACTCTTCCTTGTACGTGGAGTGCAGGTCATTCGTGGATCGCGTCCCACCTTTCGTCACTTCGAGAAAACGCGCGCCGAGCAAACCCGCCGACCGCACCAACACCCACGAGTCGTTCCACACGTAGCCAAAGTTCGGCTCATACATCACGAACTCCACGTAAACGTTCTCCGTGGAATTCGGTTTTTCGGGCTTGACCTGGGTAATTTTCCCCGCGTCAAAGCCCATCAGTTTCACGGAGTCGCCAGGCCTGATTCCGGCGCCACTGTGCAGATATGTGAAATAGGGCGCCTTGGTGAGGAACCATCCTTTTCGTTCCGCCAGCGTGTAAATGTAATACGCGAGTCCCGCCACCAGCAGCAGCGTCGCGATCGTGACGAACCAGCCCACGACCTTTTCCAGCCGGCTCAGGCGCGTGCGCAACTGCGGTGTTAAATCCTGTGTCGGCATTTAGACCTGCTCTTCCGCGTTCATTGCAAAAATCTCCTCGTCCTCCGGCGCCACCGTGCCGCGCGTGAAAAATTGTTTCCCGTGCAACTCCGCGAACTGCGCGCCGCTGCGACGCCACGGTCGGAACTCATCCGTCGAAGCGACGATCGTCATCGGCTTGCCAGCCATCAGTGAATGACCGCGCCAAAGCTTTGTCACGAATTGCGCCCACCACGAAGTGTGTCGCGCGTCCATGCCGCGCACCGGGTTCTCCAGAAACAACACTTCGGGTCGCAATGCCAGTGCTCGTGCCAGCGATGTTCTCACTCGCCAGTAACGCGGCACCGCGCTCGGCATGTCCTGTGCGAACTCCACGATGTCTGTCTCTTTCATCAGCGCGCTTACCCAGCTTGCCGATTCTTCGACCGTGAGGTTCTGGTGATAACGAATTGGCAACGCGACATTCTCCGCCACCGTCAACCCATTGATCAAACGCGCGTCGTCAAAAACCATTCCTGTCCGCAACCGGTTCGGCAGGAACTCGTCGCCGAAATGCTCGCCCATGTCCTGCTCGAATAATTCATAACAACCGCGCAACGGCTTCGTGAGACCGGCCAGCATGAAAACGAAATCGCTCTTCCGCGAACCCTGTACGCCGCCCACGATCCAGAACTCGCCGGCGCGCACCTCCCAATTCACGCCTTCGATCACCGTCAGCGCGGAGTCGCGTCGCGAAGGAACGGCGACATCTTCGAGTTTGCAAACAATCGCCGCACTCATACGACGAGGTAGATCACGATGAAGAAGGCATCCAACGCCATGCAGAAGATCACTGATTGCGCGACGGCACGCACCGTGGCGCCGGACACTTCTTCGAGCCGGAGCGGTTGCGCTAATCCGTGATAGCAAGTCACCACCGCGATGATCACGCCGAAGAGCGCACTCTTGCTCGCCAGCACCACGAAGTCGGTCACATCCAGAGATCGGGTGAGCTGTGAAAAATATTCTCCCGGCGTCAGTGGGACGTCCTGAAAAAACGCCCACAGGTAGCCGCTGAGCAACGCCCCAATAACGAGATAAATGGTCAGCGAAAAAATCCCCAGCGCCATTCCCACCACGCGCGGCACCACGAGATAATGAATCGGATCGATGCCCAGCGCCTCCAGTGCCTCGACTTCGCCGAGCGCACGCGCAGTCCCAAGCTCGATGACATTCGCGGTGCCTGTTCGCGACAGAACAATGAGCGCGGTGAGCAGCGGGCCGAGTTCACGCACCACCACGCTGGCCATGACCATGCCGAGAAATTGGTTCGCGTTCACGCGTTGAAGCAGCGACACCGTTTGACCAATGATGATCAGCCCAAGCGCCACGGAGACTAACATGGTCATGGCGAAGAGTCGCACGCCCGACTTCGCAAGCTCCGCACGAATAAGCGGAAGGATCACACGCCGGGAAGCGCCAAACTTCGTGATCATCACCGCGAGGGTGATGAGAGCGAAGGCGCCGAGTCCCTGGATGGTGAGAATGAGGCGAAGGATTTTTCGCCCGACGAAATTGATGTAAGACCGCGGGAGCGGAGCGCGCCACAGCAACGTCCTGCGCTGAGTGATCTCTGGCACACTGGCCGTCCCTGGTTCCACGGGCGCGAACGTACGAGCGGGTGCGCGGAATGTCGAGAGGCAGGAGCGGAGCGGCTGAAACGGTGGATGCAGTGCGCGAACAAATCCGTTCGGCTGTTGTCCCATGTACATGTTCACTCGGCATCGGCTGTGTTACACTTCGCGCGTGGCAGATGTGTTTTCAGTTTTGGCAGGGCTTTTGTTGGCAACGAACCAGACGCTTGCGGCCAGCAATCTTGTGGCGCAACAAACCGGTGTGCGCGTGCCAGTCGTCGCCACAAATGACGCGACGGAGTTGGAGTATCTCCGATTGCTGGCGTTGGATAATTCGACGCAGGCCGAGATCGATCGCATGGTGACCGAAGAACAAAAGCTCGTGAGCCAGGGCGCCGGCAACGATGCCGCCACGATGCGCGGCAAAGTGCGACAGCGCCTGGATCCGGTCGAGAAAGCCTACAAGGAGTTCCTGGGACGAAATCCGAATCATACGCGCGCGCGATTGGCGTTCGGAAGTTTCTTGAGCGACATTGGGCGCGAGGATGACGCGAAGGTGGAATGGGAGAAAGCGGGGGAACTGGACCCGAAAAATCCCGCCGTGTGGAACAATCTGGCGAATTACTACGGGCACAACAGCCCAGTGACGAATGCGTTCGCCTGTTATGAAAAGGCGATCACTCTGTCGCCGGCGGAGTCGGTGTACTACCAGAACTTCGCGACCACGGTTTATTTGTTCCGGCAGGAGGCGACGAATTATTTCCGCATCACAGAGCAAGAGGTATTCGACAAGGCGATGGGGCTGTATCGTAAGGCATTATCACTGGACGCGGAGAATTTCCCACTGGCGACAGACCTTGCGCAAACCTACTACGGTATCAAACCGCCACGCATGAAGGATGCGCTTGAAGCATGGAGCGGCGCGTTGAAGATCGCGGGCGACGACATCGAGCGGGAGGGCGTGCGGCTGCATCTCGCGCGATGGCACAAGACGGCGGGAGATATTGCGACCGCGCGCAGGGAACTCGCATTGGTGACCAATCAGATGTACGCCGCGACACGGTCCAACTTGCTGCGCACATTGGACAAGGCGGAGGGGATCACGAACGCGGCGGTGCCTGGCCTAAAAACGATTTTACCAACGGCGCAATA
>DATHEW010000779.1:0-3007 GCA_035318425.1 Candidatus Acidiferrum sp.
AGCCAGCGCACATCCTCTTTCGCCGCCGCGTTGTCGCCAGACTGCAATCGCAGCCGTGCCCGATTGAGGCGATCCACCGCCGACTCAGGTTCAAGCGTGAGAATCACGTCCAAGTACCGCAACGAATCCGTGCTTTGGCCCGTGCGCTGCGTGATGCCGTGCAGGTTCCGCAACATGCGAACGATGATCGCGCGCTTGGTGGCCGGAACGAAATCTCCTTCCGCAATTCGCTCGGCATCTTCCCCAACCAATTCCACCACCTCGCTTCGCGTCAGCACTTTCCCGCCGTCGAACACATCAATGATCCGCTCCGCTCCGCCTTTCGGAGAGTGACGAACCATAAAGCGCGTCGGCACCGGGATGCCGGCGATGTCGGCCACCTCAAGCGAACGCGCCAGCTCGATGTAGAGAATCGAAAGCGTGATCGGCAACCCCTCCAGATCATCCAGCACGTCGTTCAAATAACTGTTGGCTCGATTGTAAAAGTCGCTCCGGCTCCCGTGAAATCCGCTCTCCGCGAAGAGATACTTCGTAAGCGCATCGAGCTTCACCGCGTCGGTCGCTTTCACCGGAAGCTTAGCATTCACTTCGGCCGCCATGCGCTTCAACTCAGAGCGATACGGAGCAACATCGAGATCGGGGTTGTCGAGCTTCGCGACGAGCAGCGCCGCATGAATGAGATCCACTTTGTCTTCGCTCGCGGAAAAAAGACTTACGAGTTCCTGCTGTACGGCCCCGGCGTTCAATGTGCTCGCCAGCGTTCGCACGTCTCGCGCTTGCGTCTCCATCGCGCGTGCCTGATCGAGCAGCAAGCGCCGCGCGGCATCTGGATTCTTCGCCAGGACAGACTCATTTAAAGAACTCCCCTGCTCCGCCGCCCGTTTCACCTCCGCTGTCAATTCCACCGACTCTGGCAACTCAGCAATTTGTTTCGCCACTTTGAAATCGCGGAAGTCCGCCGTCGTCTGCCGAAACTTCGCCAGACCAACACGCGTCCCGCGCAGCGCCGCATCGTCGCTTTCCATCACTTGCGCGCCGTTAACGAAGCCAACGATGCGATTCGTCTCCACGCGCACTTTGATGATGTTCCAATCACCAGCGCGATATTGCGGCGATTTGAAATCCTTCAGGATCGTCCACGAAAAGACATTCGGGCCATCGAAGCGCGTCAGCCGCATCTGTCCCGCCGTGGGATAAAAGCCGTAATGCCGCTCGCCTTCGCCGGCGAAAATTAACCCCGCGGCGCCGCTCTCGTCATCGAGCCTCACGGTCACGGCGACTTCGTACGGTAGCGATGGCGCGGGCCTCTGCGAAAGACAGATTGACCGTCCGCCAAACCCGCTGCCGATTCCATCAACCCGAATCGCGCCCGCCTTGCGCCGCCAATGTGCTCCCATCTGCGGCAGCCATACGCGTGCATCCAGCGAGGCGAGACGCAGCCACTTGTCCAGCGGAACTGGATTGGGATGCTCAATCAATTTCTTCAAAGCATTCACCGGCATGGCAAAGCCGAGATTCGCGGAGAGCGCATCTTTCAATGTCAACACGCCTTGCACACGACCACGCCGATCAAGCAATGGCCCTCCGCTGTTCCCAGGTTCGATGGGAATCGCGATCTGGATCATCTGGTTGCCGGCGATCTCACGACGTGCTGAAACGATGCCGCTGACAACGCTGTGCTCGAGGCCAAGTGGATTCCCGAGCGCCACGATAGACGCGCCCTGAGTGACAGCATCGGAGTCGCCCAGCTTCAGCGGAAACAGGTTCGTTGCGGTCACGCGCACAATCGCGAGATCGAGCTTGCGGTCGGACGCGAAGACTTCCGTCACCTCATGACGCGCCCCATTCGCGAACTCGACCCGTATGGCTCGTCCCTCTCCGATGACGTGCAGACATGTGGCGATCAAACCATCGCGAGAGATCACGAAGCCCGCGCCGACACCGTCAGCTTTTCCATCTCGTCCGGCGTGAGTGATTACCACCACGGAACCGCGCGCCGCCGCCGTGAGCCTCTCGATGCTTTGCTCCGCGCCCGGTGTTGCTGAATCGCGAGGCGTTGCTGCGACTGCGTGTGAAACCAGCAGGCCCGGCAGCAGCAGAATCCACGCGTGACGTCTCATGTGATCAAACCTGGGTCAGTGCTTCTCCTCGGTGATTCGCGCCGTCAAACGATCGATCCACGCCAGCGCAATGGCCGAGAACACAAAGGTGACGTGGATGATGACCTGCCATTTGGTCATCATCTCTACCGCCACTGGATCCACCTCCTTTGCGATGGGAGTGATGAACGTTTTGAGCAAATGAATGGAAGAGATACCGATGAGTGCCGTTGCCAGTTTGACTTTCAGTATACCGGCGTTCACATGTGACAACCACTCGGGCTGATCCGGATGGCCGCTTAAATTCAGCCGCGAAACAAACGTCTCGTAACCGCCAACGATAACCATGATCAACAGGTTTGCGATCATCACCACATCGATTAATCCGAGCACGAGAAGCATCACAATGACCTCGGTATCTTTCACGTCAGTGGGCACGGAACGCGGCGCGGCGTGACCGAACAGTGCAAACGCGATCAGATGCCACAACTCAACCAGGAACCGGCAGACATAAACGCTCTGCGCAATGATCAACCCGACGTAAAGCGGCGCCTGCAACCAGCGGCTCAAAAAGATAAAGCTGGCGAGAGTGCTTCTCGATGGCGGGCGCTGTGTCTCCAGGTCCTGTTTCACGCGCCGGTTGTCATACACCGTCGTGCCGCTGTCCAGTGGCAAAGCCATTGCTGGATCGTGCCGTTGCCGAAAGACAGGCGTGAGCAGATTACATCACGGTTCGGCGAGCCGTTATAGCGAGTTGCCAGCGATAACCAACGTTGACTTGGAGTCCACCAATATACATACTGAATTCCGTTGTGAGAATGCGCCTCCCCCGCCCCGCAAACCTTTTGATTACGAATCGCAGCACCGCTTTCACTCTCATTGAGTTACTCGTGGTCATTGCAATTATT
>DATHEW010000780.1:0-2570 GCA_035318425.1 Candidatus Acidiferrum sp.
GAAGCAAAGATCAGGAATCCGTAATCCTGCGCGCCAATCTGGAAGCGGCGGAAGAAATCTGCCGTCAACTTCGCCTTCGCAATATGGGCGGATTGATCGTGCTCGATTTTATCGACATGAAACAACGTCGTGATCAGCAAGCCGTTTATCAACGCGTTAAAGATGGTTTGCGCCGCGACAAAGCAAAAACTCATATCCTGCCTATTTCCCAACTTGGCCTGATGGAAATGACGCGCCAACGCCATTCTGAAAGCGTGCGCGCGGCGGTCTATGACGATTGTCCGTATTGCAAAGGTCGCGGCAAGGTAAAGAGTTCTGTCACGATGAGTGTGGAGATTCAGCGCAAGCTCGCGGAGATCCTGAAGAAGCGTCAGCGCGACGAGTCGGATTTCCAGCTCAAGATCGTGGTGCATCCGAGCGTGCTCTCGCGCCTGCGCACCGAAGACGAGAAGCTCATCAACGAGATGGAGAAGCGATACTTCGGCAAGCTGAACTTCCGTCCCGACCCGACACTGCACGCCGAGGAGTTCCGCATCATCAACGTGGAGAACGACGAAGAACTCGCGCGCGCCTGAGTCGCCCTGGATTCAAAGCCCGCGCCGGACGTATCTGGCGCGGGCTTCTTTTTTGGCGGAAGGCTTTTTTTACGATTCGAAAATGAGATGCGTCCACGGGTTGAACGCGTAATGCATTCAGTCCGGTACGGGAATTCCCGAAACATCTGCTCGTAAAAACGCGCTTTATTCCCATCCTGACTGCTGCTACTTTCCGCGCTCTATGAGCTGTTTCCATTTGCTGCTCTCTGTTTGCACTGCCCTCATCCTTGGCGTGGGCGCGCATGCTCAAGCACCGGCGGTTGTCACCCCCCCGGCGCCGGTCCCGGCCGCCGCGCCAAACCCGAACGCCCTGGTGTTCGATTCCGACACGAAAGAGTACAAAGCCAAGCCCGGCGACACCGAAGCGCCGATCACTTTCTTCGCGACCAATGTTTCGAGCACCGACATCCAGATCACCGCGCTTCGCCCATCATGCGGTTGCACGGCCGCACAGTTGCCGACCATGCCTTACACGCTCGGCGCAGGATCGAATGTGCCGATCAAAGTGAGCATGAATCTCGCGGGCAAGATGGGGCTTGTGACGAAGTCGCTGGGCGTCGAAAGCTCGGTGGGATTCAAATCGCTCATTCTTCGGGTAGATATTCCACAACCGACGAACGTCGCACCGGCGCCCGCGATTGCGCACGGCGCCGCACCCGCGAACTCAATGGGTGACCGCGCCAAGAACATTCAGATCGCGCTCAATGACCGTCAGGCTGTGTTCAAGGGAGATTGCCGCTCCTGTCACGTGGACAAGGGCATTGGCAAAGTGGGGAAGGAACTCTACGACGCTGACTGCGGCGTCTGCCACGACGATGTGCATCGCGCCGCCATGGTTCCCGATCTCAAGGTTCCGAAGACCACGCGTGATCTCGAGTTTTGGCGCAAGTGGATCGCGGAAGGCAAACCCGCCACGATGATGCCGGCGTTTCTACAGGCGCATGGAGGCCCGTTGACCCAGCCCGAGATCGATGCGCTGGCCTCGTATCTCTACCAAACTCTTCCCAAAGCGCCGTCTGCGACACCCGCTGTTCAGCAAGCGCTTCTTCCCGGTGCGCGCCCGCCCACGGCTGCGCCCGCTCCGCAGAAAAACTGATCGGGCCCAATGAAGGGCCTCTTGATCACCTTCGAGGGAACCGAAGGTGGCGGCAAATCGACGCAGATTCAGCGCCTCGCTACACGTTTGCAATCCAGCGGACGCGTTATGCGTCTCCTCCGTGAGCCTGGCGGCACTCCGATTGGCGAAGAGATTCGCCACACGCTGAAACACAGTGCGAGCAATCACGCCATGACTCCCGAGACGGAGCTTTTGCTGATGAACGCGAGCCGTGCGCAGCTCGTGCGCGAAATTATCCGCCCCGCCCTCGCGAACGATGAAATTGTACTCTGTGATCGCTTCCATGACTCGACCGTTGTTTATCAAGGCTACGGGCGTCAGCTCGATCTAACGCTGGTTCGCAGCGTGATCGACATTGCGGTCGGTGAAACTCGTCCGCACCTCACGTTGCTTCTCCGCGTTCCGCTGGAAGTGAGTGAAGCGCGCCGAACTGCTCGTGGTTCCACTCAACGCGATCGCTTCGAAGAAGCCGACCGCGAATTCTTTCGCCGCGTGGAACTCGGCTACGACGTCATCGCTACGGCTGACCCGCAACGCATCCATGTTATTGACGCCACGCGCTCGGTTGATGAGGTCGCGGAGGATATCTGGCGCGCGGTTGAGCCACTCGTGCGCTGAGTTTCGGCATCTTTCACTTGCCTCCGCGCTCTCCCGCGCAAACATTGGCGCCCCATGTTTTCCGATACGATTCGTTCCGTCCACTTTGTTGGTATCTGCGGCACCGCGATGGCCTCGGTCGCCGCGGCGATGAAAGACAAAGGCTACGAAGTCAGCGGTTCGGACACGAACGTCTATCCGCCCATGTCCACCTTCCTGGCCGAGCGGAAGATCGAGGTGATGCCGACCTACGCGGAAAA
>DATHEW010000781.1:0-2422 GCA_035318425.1 Candidatus Acidiferrum sp.
TTGCCGAGGATGCTGCGATTGCCGAGTGCGCGCGGGCGGACACGGCGGTCATCACCACACACGCGCCAAAGATCAGAGCGTAGAGTTTGTTCACAAGCGGTTCGCGGAGTGTATCAGGTTTTTTGGCGCTGACAACGAGCACCTACATTTTGCGCACAAGAAAATCGCCAATCGCCAGATTTCGCAGGTCGCTGCCGTAAAACATGTTTAGCGCGTCCTCGGGCGAGCAGACCATCGGCTCTCCACGACGATTCAATGATGTGTTGAGCAACACCGGAATGCCCGTGCGCGCCTGAAACTTCTTCAGCAGTTCGTAGTACCGTGGGTTACTCAGCGGCGTCACGACCTGCGCCCGTAACGTGCCGTCTTCGTGAACCACTTCGGGGATGCGCGACTTCCAATGTTCCGCCGCATCAAAGGTGAACGTCATGTAAGGCGACGGATGATTCGTCTGCAAAATCTCCGGCGCGACATCGTCGAGCATGGACGGGCAAAACGGGCGCCAGCGTTCGCGATATTTGATTTGCGCATTGATCATTTCGGCGACGCCACGGTTGGCAGGATTGCCGAGGATGCTGCGATTGCCGAGTGCGCGCGGGCCGAATTCCATCCGTCCCTGGAACCACGACACGACTTCCCCGCCCGCGAGGAGATCAGCAGCGGTCTCGGTGATCGATGAACAACGCTCGTAAGTGACGCCGCGCCTCTTCAGCACGGCTTCGATCTCTGCGGCCGAATACTCAGGTCCGAGATACGCGTGTTCCATCGGCTGAATGGTGTCACCGAGTTGGTGCGCCGCGTACGTGGCAGCACCGAGCGCAGTCCCCGCATCACTGGCGGCGGGTTGAACGAACAACTCACCGCCTGGTGGCAATTGCGCGATGAGGCGCTGATTCGCCTTCACGTTCAACGCCACGCCGCCCGCGTAGCAAAGCCGCTTGGTGCGCGCGATGTGTTCGCCGAGATAATGTTTCGTGAGCGCGAGCAACACTTGTTCGAGTTGCTGTTGAACCGCGGCTGCGATGTGGATGTAAGGCTCGTCAATTTGATCGCCGCCTCGCGGTGGCCCCCACATCTCGATCAGTTTGGGGGAGAAATAAGTTCCTTTGCCGTTTCGTTTGTAGCGCCGCGCCCCGATACAGTTCGCGAGTCGCGTGTTCACTCGGAACCCGCGCTCGTCCCATTCGAGCAGCTTTGAAACATCGATCTTGCTGGCATCGCCGTACGGCGCCATGCCCATGACTTTGAATTCGCCATCGAGCATCTCGAATCCGAGGAACTCTGTGATCGCGCCGTAAAGTCCGCCGAGCGAATCAGGCGAATAAAACTCCTTCACTCGATGAATGCGCCCGCCTTGGCCATAGCCGAACCACGTGGTGGAATATTCGCCCACGCCGTCCACGCTGAGGATCGCAGCGTCCTCGTAGCCAGACACGTGATACGCGCTCGACGCGTGCGCGAGGTGATGCTCGACGGGAACGAACTTGATCTTGTCGGGATCAATTCCGATCCGGCGCAGCGCGGCAAAGACTTCGCGCACATTGTGGCGGTAGCGCCGATTGCCGTTCAACAACGCCGTGAGCGCCCGGTCCGGCGCATACCAATGCCGCATCGCGTAATGCCAGCGGGCCGGCCCGAAAATACTGACAGGCGCAAATGGATACGCGACCGCCTGCACATCAGTGGGTTTGATGCCGGCGAACTTGAGACTGAACTGCGCGGCGACCTCGGCTTGTTTTCCCTTGGCGTGTTTATCGCGAAGGAACCGCTCCTCCTCCGCTGCCGCGATGACTTTGCCGTCGATCACCAGTGCGGCGGCAGGGTCGTGTCCCACCGCTCCGCCTAAACCGAGGACAATCATGATTTCGGCAAGATTGGTGCGATCCCGCGCCAGTTGCGGGTCTTTTCGGGAGTGGATTCAATTCTGCCGCATTCGGGCATGGTATCGCACATGACATTCACGGAGCGCGGAGCGTATCGTTTGGCCGCGCGCAGGCGCAACGGACATTTTCCACCCGCACATCAGCATTGACTCGCCGCGCGGGAATCCAATGGACTGAGGCGACGTGAAGCGACTGCCGCGCATCTCAGTTCTCATCAGCAGCTACAACAACGCGCGGTTCGTTTCCAAGAAGCTCGCGGAGATTCGTGCGCAAACGGTGTTCGCCGAAACCGAATTCCTCTTCATCGAAACCGCTTCGCCGGAGCGCGAGCGCGATCTCTTCGAACCGTTCTGCCGCGAACATCCGAATTGCCGCGTCATCACGACGGATGAACGACGCAATCTGTACGAGGCGTGGAACCTCGGCTGGCGTGCCGCGCGCGCGCCGATCGTTTGTTACTCGAACATGGACGACGCGATGCACCCGCTGCTGCTGGAAAGTGTCGTGCGCGAAATGGATTCGCGTGCCGTCGATGTCTG
>DATHEW010000782.1:0-3269 GCA_035318425.1 Candidatus Acidiferrum sp.
TATTGCGCCACGCGGAAGAACCTCTGACCGCTTCCCGTCGGCAGCGTAAAGACGTGCGGGTTGCTGGCAGCCGCGTTCGTTGTGAACGGTCCTGTGACAGACGTCGCCTCCAGCAAGCTGCCGCCCGGCGGCGTCCAACGCACGGAGATCTGCGTGCCGTTGTTGGTGATCGTCAACTGCGGCTGAGTCACCGCTGGCCCGAGCGGGTCGATCGTACTGATTACCATACGCAAGCCCATGGTCGCATCGCTGCTGCTCAGGTTTACCTGGGCCAACCTCACTGCGACTACGTTGTCACCGGACTTCAATGCGGAACCCGGGAAGAGGTAGAATGTGTCCTGCAGATCGGTGCCACCCACGGTGCGGTTGGCGTAGTTGGTGTGTTCAAGCGGCCCTGCCGGCATGCCGAGCCTTACGATTTCCTGGCCATTCAGGTAAATCACACCGCCGTCATCAAACTTGCCGTTGAGGATCATCATTCCGTTGGCTTGCGGCTGACCCGGATAGTTGAAATGGGTGCGGAAGTAATAGTTCGTAATCACTGCGGGTGCCAGGTCATTGGACCAAACGAGGCAGGTGCCCACAGGACCAAGATTATGCAAAGTATCAGTTCGGCAGCCGTCGCGGAAGGCGTCGAACGGGCCATTTCCGAGCGTCCAAAACCCGCCGTCGCTGTCATCGTAAGCGGCTTCCCACCAGTTACCGGGCGGGGGTACGTCCAAGCCGCTGTATCTCCATTCGGAATTGAGGGAGATCGGCTCGCGCGAATGTGCATACAGCGGGAGTTCGTAATTGGCCATCGTGTTCGGCGTCTGCGCGCGATCAACGAGCGGGGCTGCACCGCCATCGAAGGTCACTTTGTAAGTGGTCGCCGGATCAAGCGCCACGCCCAACGCAAAGACCAGATGGATTTCAAGTGTGTTGGTAGTGGCGAAAACCACATTCGTGAGGATCACTGGCGCGGACGCTTCGTCCGGGCTCAACAGATCGGCACCGGGCCCGGATACTTTCAAAACGTTCCAGAAGATGGGCTCAGTCAGGTCCGAGAGCGCAGTGATGAGTGGTTCTGAGTACGCCACGCGAATTACCAGGTTGCCCGCCGCATTCGTGTCGCTGAGCGCCCAGAAAAACGTCGGAGCATTCGTGTCGGGGGTGATCACCACATGCGCGGGATCGCTGGCGGCCGGGGGTGCTACTGCGCCGCTGACCGTGACGGCGTAGTCGCCGCTGTCTTCAGGACGCGACCAGGTGAAACCGCTGCCGGTCATGTTCGTCAACCGCAGCGAGCTGCTCGTCGCTCCTGGAAGCGGGTTGCCGTCTTTCGTCCACTGATACGTGAAAGGGCCACTGCCGGATGCGCTCACGTTGAGTGTGACAACCGAATACTCTGCGTTCGTGGAACTCGCGGGCTGTGTGACAATCGCCGGCGGCTGCACGCTGAACGTCACACCGAAGTTGTCGATGCTGTAAGAGCCCTCCTGTGGATTATCGGTACCACGGGGGCCGTTGTCGTCGGCCCAGATGATATAAAGTCTGCTGCCGGCCGCCCACGGCTCCGGAAAAACAATCGTGGTGCTCAACGATTCCGCGACGCTGTTCTCGTTGAAATTGGAAAGGTCTGGCAGCAGCGTCCAGCTATTGGGCGCTCCCGTCAGGCTGTAGAAAACGCGCTGGCCATACACATCTTCGCTCACAGGAATTGGATTGTGCTGAGCCCAATCATAAGAGATCACAATCTGGTTCTGTGCTGATTCGCTGTCGTTTTGCAGCGTGGCCATCAACACCAAATACGTGGACGTGGTGGGTCTGGTTTGCAGGAAATGGCGGCCGGCATTCGGGTCAGTGGTGCTTCCATTCCAGCGCGCGACAGTGCTCTGGCTGGGCGGGAACGTGGTCGAAGACCCGAGTGTCGTCGTGACTGCGGTAGCGTCGGTGTTCGCGTTCACATCGGCATCCAGCGTGCCCGCGCCCCCGGTTGAATATCCCAATGTGGACCATCCCTGCACAGGAGTTGGCAAAGTGTCGAAGGTTTGCGTCGGAAGCCCTGAAGGGCCGACCGACAACTGAGACCAGGCACTGCCGCAGGTGAGAAGTGCGGCGGCCGCGACGGCGAGCAATCCGCCCGCGCGTTGGTAAAGGACACGAGTTTTCTTCATAGAGTTTTATCCCAAGGATATTGCCGCGCCTTTGCGGCGGTTGTTTAGGGAACACCGGTTTGTAGCCATGCCTGGTTTGCGCGGTCAAGCGGTTGAACGGAATTTAATGTCTAAAAGAGAAACCAGTATGGCGCAGTTCCTCGATCAATTGATTCATCTGCGGTTCGTGGTAAATGCAGTATTGTCGTGCAGCGTAATGTAAGTGACGCCGACGCTCGAACACACGGCGTGAATGCAGTGCCAGCTGGTGACTTCTTTTTTCGAGATCGAATAAACAATGTTCTTCAGCGCACGCACAGACATGCGGAAGCTTGTACCGAAACGCGAGCGGCAGGTGAAGCAATGGAGCGGGATTGTTGGTGAAAGGCATTCACGAACAATGAACGGCGGAAGAGCATCGGAATCCGTGCGGGATCTTCGTCATCTTTTGCGGACAACGTTGAACACTGCTTCGAGCGGTGAACCGCGTTACTTCTTGTTTAGATCAAGGTTCTGCTTCAAATCCTCTGTTGTGACCGTAGACTCCACCCCTTCCTTCGGCACATCCACCTTCGCGATCCACAGCAGCGCGTTCAGAACCACTTTGCGCTGTCCTTCGTCACCCCAGTTCGCGTGTGTGTGGCCGCCGGTGAAGCCGAAACCGCGTCCGCCATACGGCCGCTCGAAGGTCCACATCATTGTCTCCTCGCGTCCGCTCGCGGCGACGATGTGCGGATACGGACCTTTCGGATACACGTAGGGGCCTTTGCGAATTTCGTCTGACGGCGTTGCGACGAGGATCGGCGTAAGGCCCCGCGGCTTACTGGCGACAGCCCCGCTTCTTGAGGCATCATTGTTCAATGAAGGCGGAGCGAAGCGCATGTTGAAATACCACTCGTCGCGATTGCTGAACGGCTTCACGCCGCGAATGACAGGATGCTCGGGAAACTTCTCGAACTTCGGCGACCACATCGGATTCACCGAGTAGCCGCTCTCGTAATAGCCGCCGATCCACTGAAGAAATTCGGGCCCGCCATTCGTCGCGGGAACCTCGACGCCGTAGTGCATGAAAGCAATGCCTACGCCTTTTTTCGCCAAATCACCGAGCAGTGTTTTGTGATCGCCCTTGATCGC
>DATHEW010000783.1:0-2874 GCA_035318425.1 Candidatus Acidiferrum sp.
AATTGCGCCACGATCCCGGACATCAACGCTGCGTCCTCGTCCTGTGGATCAAGCCGCCGCGCAATCGCGAGCTGCTGGGCCGCGGCAGGAAGATTGCGCGACATGTAAAAATGCCGTCCCAGTCCGACGCGCGCGTGGACATTCGTGGGTTCGCGTTGCAGGAGGAAACTGTTGAAATCGTAAGTGAACTGCAAAAGATCCTGCACTTGCGACTGCTGAATTGCCTGCGTCGCGGCGGGAGTCGTGGGCAGAAGCTGCACCGCCATCACGGCCATTTCATCGCTCGAATCCAATCCGTAACGGACCGTCTTCGGTGGATGATTCGGATTGCGCGGGTTGCCCGCGGAGTTGTCGTAGAGGATGTCAACCTCGAGCACGGAACCGCCCGGCAGCACCGGAGGTTTGGCGTAATGGTAATAGTCCTGCCAGTTGAAGTCCCACTCGGGAATGTGGACCAAAGTCTGGCGCTGACCGTTCGGCAAGCGCACGCGCAACGTCATTTCGCGTGCTAGAAAATGCGCGTGAGGATTGACCGCCAGCACTTGTGCCTCGCCCGCGATTGGGAATTCCGCGTGAACGAGGTGATTGCTGACGCCCGGTGGAATCTCGATGCGCAATGAACTCGTCTGGATCTTGATGGGCTGATTCGTAGGAGGTTCGGACGTGAAGTAAAAGGCGACTTGCGGACGCACTTCTTCGCGACGGCCCATTGGTCGCATGTGCAACTGGAGCACGAGATCGGAGTTGGCGTTGAGCGTCCATTGCAGCCCGGGCTGCACCGCGCATGGGCGTTTTCCAGGCAACCACGCGATGAAGTGGTTGGGCATGTCGAGATTCGGCGGCAAGGTGAAGCTGGCAAATCCCGGCTCCGCGTCTCGCGCATCCCAGCGTCGTGCCACGTTCGCGCGATCGAACGCCATGAGCGCGTGATGGACGGCGCGTCCGCCGGGCCGCACATCCGTGGCGCGGACAAAGCGTTGCTCTTTGTTGCCGATGGGGATGACGAAGTTGCGATAAACGTCCGGGCCATCTCCCGCCATGACGTAAGGCTCCGGCAACGTGACCACGAGATCCGGTTTGCCAAGCGGCCAATCGGTCGGAAACCTCGGCGGCAGTGGCAGATCGGCGGGATTTCCTTCGAGCAATCCATCCTTCACCCAACGCTCCATCAACGCGATCTTGGCATCGGTCAATCGGCTGTCATCGACGAACACGCCGTGCGGTCCATCAGGCAGCCAGGGCGGCATGTAACGCGTCTGAACAGATTCGAGGATCGTTCGCGCCTGAGACTTGGCGTCGTCATACGTCAGCAACGAGAACCGTCCGGCTTCACCAGGGCGATGACACGACGTGCAGTGCGCGAAGACAATCGGGGCGACGTGTTTGTTGAAGGTGATCGGCCCTTTCGGCGGCGTCTCGCCGCGACGACATCCCCCGACGAATCCGGCTGCGAACAGGATGGCCAGCAAATGCAGATGCAGGGCGCAGCACATTCGGGGTGAGGAACGATGCATGGGCGGGGAAGATACGCATGGATCGTTTCCGCGCCACTTTTATCCAATGGAACAACTCATCTGCGGCCAGCCAATCACGGGCGACAGATGAACAATGAAGCGAGCCCGCGCTCA
This sequence comes from Candidatus Acidiferrum sp., assembly GCA_035318425.1. Classification (GTDB taxonomy): domain Bacteria; phylum Verrucomicrobiota; class Verrucomicrobiia; order Limisphaerales; family SIBH01; genus JANNGC01. The sequence continues at coordinate 1,629 of DATHEW010000783.1, forward strand.
GAACTTCATGGTGAAGTCCACGCCCAGGGAGTGGACTCGCGCGGTGCCTGCCTTGATGTCACCCGCCGTGTTGCGCACATCCCAGGAAGCGCCGCTCGCGGAGTAGAACTTGTATCCACCGCCGATCGACATCTGATCCGTGATCTTGTAACGCGCGCCGGCGAACGCCTGCCACGCGAACACCAACTCGCTTCCTGAACCGTCCACCACAGTGCCGTTGGGCGCCCTGACGTGATCGAGCATGATCACGCTGGCGTCGCCACCCGCGCCGGCGCCGATGTACGGGACCCACTTGCAGTCGGGCTTGTCGTAGCGCAGCACCACGTCGGCGAGCAACGGTACGTGCGACAGGCTGGCTTCGTCGTCTCCACGGCTGTTCACGTTCTTGATTTCGTTGTAAATGAAACCGGTCTCGACTTGCACGCCGATGAAATCGTTGAAGCTGTAGCCGCCCGCCACGCTGAGCCGCGGGCCTGGATCGAGTTCCAATTCCCCTCCGCGTGTTGGCACCACGAATTGGCGCAGATCGACGTCATCCGCCAGGGATGCGCCGGCGTTTGCGTTGAAGTAGAAGTTCTGGCTGTGCCCCGCCCAAGGCAAAGCAAACAGAGCAACGGAAACACCGCCGATCAATGCCAACGCACGGAAGGTCTTTTTCATGAGCGCATCCTTCGTGAACCATCACCGAGGTCAAAACAATTTTTGGCACTCATTCTCCAGCCGGCCCCGCCCTGTTCGACAGCCGAGGCTCATTGCAAAGTTCATTCAAACGTCACTTTCCCGGCTGTCGGTCGATGCCACGTTGTAGCATGAAAACGTTGTTTTTGATCTTCTCGTCAACGTTCGCTTTGTCGGCGCTGACATGGTTTTTCATCTGGGCCATCTGGATTCATGCGCCGCAAGGCTGGTATGGGCGAGCCTTTGGACCTGTAGGGGCGCCGGATAGCTTGCGCCGGCCAGAATATCCTCAAACGCGGCGCCTCGCCTGGTATCGTGGCTTGAAGTTCGCAACCATCGTGCTGTTATTTATCGCGACAGGTCTGCTGATTCTTTGGCACTTCTCCGTGCCGTGAAGCGGCGATAAGTCTGGTTCCGAGGCCCGTAGATAATTTCTCCTTCTACACGGCGCCGCGCCCGTGTTGAATCTGCTCATGGTCCAAACGCACCCGCTCACGACGACGACATTTGAGATTCCCGGTTACAAGGTGGTGAAGTCTTTCGGCATGGTGCGCGGCATCGTTGTGCG
>DATHEW010000784.1:0-5517 GCA_035318425.1 Candidatus Acidiferrum sp.
GAGATGTCTGCTGACTCAATTCCCATCAGAAACGCCGCCGGGGAAAAGATCCACCCAAAGATTTTCTGCAACGAAAGGCCTTTCGAGAACAGGCCGAGCAACGCATCGAACATGGCCACGAACGCGATGAACACGATGAGCATCGCCGCCACGTTTAACGCGAGCCGCAAACCATCAGCCGTCCCGGATGCGATCGCGTCGATGCCGTTGACGTGCGGAGATTTCTGTTCGCCCATGCGAACGGTGCCGGCGGTTTCTGGTTTGCCGCGCTCTGGCATGAACAGCTTCGCCAGATACAGGCTGCACGGACATGCCATGATGCAGGTCGTGAGAACGGCCACCGGATCGGCGCCGTAGTTGATGTAAACTACCATCATGCCGCCTGAGATATGCGCGAAGCCGCTCGTCATGAGCGCGAACAATTCCGAATTCGTCATGCGCGGCACGTAAGGTTTCACGATGAGCGGCGCTTCCGTCTGGCCCATGAAAACATTCGCCGATACCGAGAGCGTTTCCGCCCCGCTCGTTCGCATCAGATGAACCATCACGCGCGCCATCACCTGCACGATGCGCTGTAGCACGCCGTAATGGTAAAGCACGGTGAAGAACGCCGAGACAAAGAGGATCGGTGGCAACGCCTTGAACGCGAAGATGAAGAGAAATTCCTTTCCCGGATTGAGCGCGATGTCGCCGGGCTTCGCAAGATTGCCGAAAACGAATTCGGCGCCTTTGTCGGAAAAGTCGATGAAGCTGACCACCACTTCCTTCGCGTGCTCGAAACCCGTTTTCACCATCGGTACTTTCAGAACGAGCACCGCGAGAATCAGTTGAAGCGCAATTCCCCAGCCGATCGTGCGCCAATTCACCGAGCGCAGATTCGAGGAAAACATCGCGACCAAACCGAAAAAGCAAAACACGCCTGCGGCCGCCTGCCCGCGCAACCCGATCACGTTTTGCAAACCGTAAGCTCCGAGGCCAATCGCGATGATCGTCGCTGCAATGCCGAGCCGCCAGGTAAGTGGGGTTGGCGTCAGGCTGAGAGCGGAGGTCTCTTCCATCGCGCGCGACAGTAGTCGCAGGTTTCAAGCGCAGTCGAGCGTGGAGAACGGATGTCGAGATTCCGCCAGAGGCGACACCGTGCTTGCATCGCGTATGCGGCGAGCGATTGAATCACGTCACATGAAAGAGCGCATCGATGAGTTGCTGAAGCTGTCGCGAGAGATCGGTCGCGCGGAGCATCGCATGGCGATCCTCGGTGAAGGCAATACCTCGGCGAAGCTCGGCGCGGATGAGTTTGCCGTGAAAGCCAGCGGCTCGAATCTCGGAACTCTCACCGAAACGGATGTGACGGTATGCCGCACGCATCCCCTGCTCGCTTTGTTCAACAAGAAGTCGATGCCCGATCTCGATATGGAGATGGCGCTGCTCGACTCGCGGGTGAACAAACAGGCGAAGAAGCCGAGCATCGAAGCTCTGTTTCACGCATGGCTGCTCTCGCTCGAAGGCGTCAACTTCATCGGGCACAGCCATCCCGTCACGTGCAACCAAATCCTTTGCTCACCGCGCGCGCTGGACTTCGTGGAGCATCGGATGTTCCCGGATGAAGTGGTGTGCTGTGGGCCAAAGTCCGTGTTCGTTCCGTACGTTGATCCGGGCTTGCCGCTCGCCCGGGAAATTCGTGATCGCACTCTGGCGTACATTAAAGAAGAACAATCCCCGCCGCGTTTGATCCTGTTGCAGAATCATGGCGTCATCGCGCTCGGCGCCAGTCCTGCCGCAGTGCTGGCGTGTTTGTTGATGGCTGAGAAAGCCGGCGCGATTTTCATCGGCGCGGCCTCGATGGGCGGCCCACACTTTCTCGCTGCCGCGAGCGTGGAGCGAATTGCCGGCCGCCCGGACGAGCACTATCGCCAACGGCAATTGAAAATGACCTGACGTCCCGTGACTCGGCCAACGCATTACCTCGCTTGTGATCTCGGCGCCGAGAGCGGGCGCGTGATGTTCGGCACGCTGGCGGATGGAAAAATTTCCCTCGAAGAACTACACCGATTCCCGAACAGACCTTCCGAGATCGGCGAATCGCTGCACTGGAATGTCTCGGCGTTGTTCGACGAGCTGAAGATTGGTTTGAAGAAAGCAGCGGCGCGAAAGCTGCCGATCGCCGGCATCAGTACTGATTCGTGGGGTGTCGATTACATGCTCTTCGATGCGCGTGGACAGATCATGCCGCCGACATTTCACTATCGCGATCCACGCAGCGTCCGCGGCATCGAGCGGATGCATTCACTCGTGCCGTGGGAGAAGATTTTCGCGGAAACCGGCATTCAATTCATGTCGCTCAACACGTTGTATCAAGTCGCGGCTGAAGACCCGCAACGGCTCGCCAGCGCACAGCAGTTGATGCTCATCGGCGACGCTTTCAACTTCCTGTTGAGCGGCGTCGCGCGAGCCGAGGTGTCACTCGCCAGCACCTCGCAGTTTTACAATCCACGAACGCGGCAATGGTCCAGGCCATTGCTCGATGCCCTGGGCGCGCGCATGGAATTGCTGCCGCAAATCGTGCCATCGGGAACGCGGCTCGGCCCATTGAAACCCGAGATCGCCCGCGAATGCGGATTGCCGCAAATCGAAGTGATCGCGACGTGTTCGCATGACACGGGCGCCGCAGTGGCTGCGGTTCCAGCGATCGGCAAGCACTGGGCATATCTCAGCTCGGGCACGTGGTCGCTCATGGGAGTTGAATTAGCAGCGGCATGGATCACCGACAAATCACGTTCCTTGAACTTCACGAACGAGATTGGTTTTGGCGAGTCGGTGCGTTTGCTCAAGAACATCATCGGCCTTTGGATCATCCAGGAATGCCGCCGCGATTGGGCCCGCGCCGGACATGATTTTGACTACGATCGGCTGACGAGACTTGCCGCGGAAGCAAAGCCGTTTGTCGCGTTGATCAACGCGGCGGACGCCCGGTTCCTCGCGCCCGGCGACATGCCGCAACGCATCACGACGTTCTGCCGTGAAACGAATCAGACGTGCCCTACAGCACCCGGTGAAATGGTGCGCTCGGTCCTCGAATCACTCGCCCTGCTCTATCGCCGTATATTGGAAAGCATCGAGGAACTTGTCGGTTACAAGATCGAACGCTTGCACATCGTCGGCGGTGGCAGTCGCAATGAGTTGCTGAACCAGTTTGCCGCGAATGCGCTTCAGATACCGGTGATCGCTGGACCCGTCGAAGCGACCGCGCTGGGCAATGTGCTTGTCCAGGCGATCACATGCGGCGAGTTGTCATCGCTCGACGCGGCGCGCGACGTGGTACGGAACTCGTTCACGGTTTCTGAATACCAGCCGATGGATGCTGATCTCTGGAACACGGCCTACCGGAGATTTGCGTTGATGATGGGATGAGTCTGAGTGTAGCGCGTAGCGCGAACTTTTTTTGACGCACCGCGCGTGCGTGCTTAGGGTTTCAACGCTAATCCAAGGAATTAACAAAAACGAAAGCGACTCGATCATGAACGGAACAGTAAGCAAGAACGTGTTGTCATCAGACGTGGAGATCCACGGCACGCTGAAGTTTACCGGTGAATTGACCTTTGAAGGCAAACTGGAGGGAGACATTGCGAGTGAGGGCACACTTCAGCTTGGCGACAGCACAGTCATCAACGGAAACATCAATGTGTCTTCCGTCGTGGTGCGTGGAAAAGTGAACGGCAATGTCACCGCAAAGGACAAGATCGAGATCAAGGCCAAGGCAGAATTGTTCGGCGACATCAAAGCGTCGAAACTCGTGATCGAGGAAGGCGTGACGTTCGTGGGCAGGACTGAGGTGAATCCGAACAAGGCCACACCATCACCGGCACCCGCGCCGAAATTGGGCGAACGCCCTCCAGAAGCTCCGCGTACACCGGACCTGGCCAAAGCTGGCGGACGTTAATCACGTTACGCCGGCGGGGCGCAGTCGGAATGCCCGCAAAGAAACCACAGGACAAAGCGCTGGTCGTCTGCCCACGTTGCGGCCACCAGCAGCCGGAGCCGCGTGCCGCCATCTCATCGAGTTGTCGGCAATGTGGAGAGTACCTGCGCATCCAGGAGTTGCTCCATCCCGTCACCAAAGCGGAGATCAAGGCTCCGGAGCGGAGACGCGTCGCTTGTTTCGATTGCGCCACGGAACAGGACGTGCCGGCGACCGCACAATCCGCCATGTGCAAGCGGTGTAGTTGCTACATCGATCTGAAGGACTACACGATCAACAGCGCTGTCTCGAAAAATTTTAAGACGAAGGGAAGGTTCGTCGTCGAGGGAAAGGGCTACCTCTTCAACACCACCGTGGTGGCCCGGGAAATCGTGGTCAAAGGACAAGTCATCGGAAAACTCACCGCGGAACAATCACTCACGATTTATAGCACAGCGGAGATCAAGGGCACGTTCCAAACGCCGCTCCTGATCGTTCCGGCGGACAATACTCTCCACTGGCGCGAACCGCTGCGCGTCGGCGCGGCCGATATCAAAGGCGAATTGGTGAGTCACATCCACGCAGAGACGACGGTGAGTGTCCGCTCCACGGGACGTCTCTTCGGCAACGTGCAGGCGCGCCATCTCGTGGTGGAAGAAGGCGCAGTGGTGGTCGGTGAGGTGAAGGTGAGTGAAGCGGCGCAGCCGTGATGCGCCTGAAAGAATCCGCCTGGGTTCACGGATTACGCTTTAACGGGAACCATGCCTCACGCAAAGGCCGCCAAGAGCGCAAAGGAACCGAAGTTTCTCACTGCAAAATCAATTCACCAAACCGTGAGTCATCTTTGGGTCGAAGAAATAGCTCTCCTCTGCCTTTGCGGCCTTGGCGACCTTTGCGATGAGGTTCTTCTATATGGTTCCGGTTAGTTAAACCGCCCCGGCGCGATTTGCTTCTGCTTTTCCTCCTCCAGGCGCTGGCGAAGGATTTGCAACGTCGTCTGCGTCAGCACGCGCACTTCTTCGTTGCGTGAGTCCACTTGCGATTCCAGTTCCGCGATGCGTTTCTCATACGCCTTGATGCGGTCGGGCAAACCCAACGCCACGATGCGTGTTTCGAGGGCGACGAGTTCTTCCTGGGCTTTGCGATGCACTTCGAGCAGCGCAGCGCGTTGAGAGTACAATCCTTGCACAAGGCTTTCCTTGGCGAACTCAGTCAACTCGGCAATGGCCCGCTCTTTCATCTCTTTCTCCAACTGTTCGACTGGCGCTGAACCGGCCGATCCGTCGCCCGGTGGAAGAGCGCGATACGCTGGCGATGCCGGAAGGAGTTTTTGTGAACCAATCCCGCTGCGACGCAACATCAGCAATAGACAACCCAGCAGGGCCACAAGCGCGACCAGCGCGCCGGCGATCCACCAAGCGGCAGCGTTGTTGCCGGAAGCGGGCGCAGTGACGACGACTGGAATAGGCGCTGTGGCCGGCGTCGGATTCGTCGGTGCTGCGAGCACCGTCGATGGTGCGGAAAGACTTGTTACCGCGAGTTCCGCCGGTTTTGGCGCAGGC
>DATHEW010000785.1:0-4792 GCA_035318425.1 Candidatus Acidiferrum sp.
GTTCCCTCGTCGCCGTCCGCAGTTGCCCGCCCGGAACTCGTAATCTCGCGAGCGTGGAGTCAGGAACAGCAGTCCCTCCCGAATGGACGAACATTTCCTTACCGCTGGCCAGTGAAGGACATGTTCTGGGCGGACGGCAGCTTGTGGTTGCTCGCGCAGACGCAGGAGAGCCTTAGTCAGAATGCCCAAAGACGAGCGGTGCTCTTGAAGTTCACTCCTCCCTCGATGCAGCCGGAGGTGATCGAAACGCCTTTGATGGAGGTGCCTCCGCTTGGACGCCCTGCACAAGTGGCCAACGGAGAAATCTACATCGCGGCAACAGATGCCTTGTGGCATCGAAATCTACAGGGAACTTGGACGAACATTCCCGTGCCGATGAGCGGCACACCGGTGGTATGGAGCAACAGTGTCGTGTTGAGTGCGCAGGATGCCGTGGTTCAAGTGTTTCCGGTCTCACGCGAGGTGCGCATCCTTGTGAGTAAGCGCCGCAATCCGCCGGCGTCCGCTCTTGATCAGGCAGATCTTAATTTCGCCGTCTTCACGGTATGGCCGGACAACAACCTTTACGCGCTCATTCGAAAGCAGGAGGTCTGGCGATTCGATGCGAATGCCAATGATTGGAGACTGATCCTCTCTGCGACGAACTGTGGTGCAACACTGCAACTCGAACAACAAGGGGTGTTCTTTCGCCAATCCGGTGAATGCGGCGGTCCAAGGCTGTTTGGCGGCTGGCGCCCAGGCGCCACGCCGCTCGAAATATTCGCGTGGACTCCCGCCGCACAGGTTGGTCGAGGCGCAGCGGAAGCTTTCACCCCACCGTTGTGGTCCCTTCCCAAGCAGAGTGTCTCGTATAATCGTATCGCGCAATTTGATGCCTCCGGGATTTTGATGTTCCCGATGTTGTTCGATCCTTACTTGAGAGTGATGACTCGAGAACTCGCGCCACCAACGCTGCTGTATTTCGACCCATCGCTTGATCGCGCTTTGGATATCCAAATCTCATTTGCCAGCCAGCTTCAGGCCGCTGCAGAGGCTTACAAGAAGCCTCGGGTTGCGTTCCTCTCCACTCCCGCTGGCATCGCGATTCAGACGGAAAAGCCAAGCTTTTTGATGTGGGTTCCGAAAGTTGATCTTCAAGCCGCGTTAGCCGCGGCACGCCGGGAACAGAATGCGCGCGAACGAGTCGATGCTCCGGCACTGCAACGCTTCGACAAGAACGGCGACGGCTGGCTCGATGATGCCGAGCGTGGCGTGATGCGAAAGGATAACGCCTGGCAGCGAGAGCTTTCATCACGCATCGCCGCTGCTCGTGCAGACGCGACCAAACAACACGGTGCAGAATGGGAAAAGTTGTTCGCGGGCGGTGACGGGAATCGCGACGGAAAGCTCAGTGCGAGCGAATTCTCCAGCCTATTTCGGGATACGAATGCGGCTCCCGCCGAACGACTGGTTGGCAGCAACACGGAACCGAACGCGTTGGCGCGGCCATACGATCTGAACAGCGATGCGGCGCTGGATCGCACTGAGTTCATCAGGTTCATGTCGGACCCGCGCCTCCCCAGCGCTGTTAGTCGGTCTTCAGATTGGGTAACTGACTTTGGCCTGACGCCGCAACAATGTGATACGAATGGCGATGGAATTCTCGATTCCGCGGAACGCACAGCAACACTGCGGCTGATTCGACAAAAAACAGGTTCACGCATTGTTCGTCCGAACTAAATCCTATGAAGACGCTACTTGTCAGTTGCCTGCTATTCGGAGCGCTCCTGTGCAGTTCAACCGCAGTGTCAGCCCGAAGCGTGAATTGGTGGGTAACGACTGACCGCGATGCGCAGTGGACAAACCGGCCACTTAACGAAGTGTCGACCGAAGCGAAAGGGACGAATGCCTGGGCTAAGTTCTTTCTGGCCCGCGCGTGCTTTCACGGAACGGGCCGTTCGCGAGACGTTCAGGAAGCATTCACTTGGTTACAACAGGCCTCGGAGCAAGGATTGCCAGACGCGCAGTTCATGTTGTCGCGTTTTTACCTCAGCGCCACAGGAACAGCCGCTGATCGTGACAGCGGCGTCAAGTGGGCTGAACAAGCCGCGACAGTAGGCCACGCCGATGCGCTCGCGATCCTTGGCGATGCGTATGGCAGTGGGACGGGCGCACCGCAAGACGCGGGCAAGGCACACGAATACTTTCGTCGCGCCATCGATGGAGGTTCTGTTTGGGGGTTGGACTGGTTCGGACATTTTTTGATGAACGGAGAAGGGAGAACCGTCGCCAAAACGAATTACGTTCTTGCGCTTCAATGCTTCGAACGCGCGGCATCGAATGGATTGACACATTCATCTTCGCACTTGGTTGAATTCTATCGCAATGGGCTCGGGACCCCGCCCGACGAGGAACGTGTCGTGTTCTGGGCACGCCACGCGGCCGACCAGAATGATTTCGAAATGATGGAGAAGCTCGCGGCTATCTATGACGAAGGGATCGGTGAACCCCGCCATGAATCGGACACATCGCTGGAATTACTGCGTCGCGTTGCGAGCAGCCGCGCATCGAACTTTGAAATTCACGGTTCCCGAAACCGGACTCGGCGCGATCTGTACGCACTGAGCACGACGGCGACAGAGATGTGCCGTCGCTACCGGTTCGGGTTAGGAACGTCGCGCGACTACATTTCATTTGCCCAATGGCTGTTCGTTCTCAAGCGGACGGGCGATTGGGACGCAGAGATGCCCGGCGCCAGACGCAAGCCAGGAGAGGCGCAGCCTCCGCACATTTTTATCCGCATCCTTGAAGGGAAAATGCCTGCCGCCGCGATCGAGGATCGGCTGATTCGCGAAGCAGTCACCGATGTAAACCAGGCTCTACAACTCGGCGATGCAAACGCCTGCCGCAAGATTGGTGAGATGTATCGGAATGGTTCAGCCCTAACGCCTGACTCGCCAATGATGGCATGGCTGTGGCTCAATCGAGCAGCAGAGTTTAAAGATGCGAATGCCGCGATATCGCTGCTCGAAATCGAAGGAAGCCTCTCCGCGGAGCAGTTGAGAAAACTTCGCGCTCACTATTTGCCTCGGCCACGGCAATAACCTTGGCGTGACGTTCAATATGAACGGTGACATGTCTTAAAATTTTGTTTCTGATACCTTTGGAGTAGATACGTGATGGGAGTTTCTTCCATTCATATCTAGCATTCGTACAGCAACAGTTCGTCTTGGTTGTTATAAGTAGGCGAACGCCCTGATCTGCATCGCGTTGATGAGGCAAGGGCCTTCATTCACGCCGCTCTTCATCACAAGGTCTGCGACGGTCCCGGTGACCACCTGGTTGATGTCGTGAGCGGAGAGGCAAGCATTTGGTAATCAGTGATGTGCATAGTAGTGCGCGTGCGAGGCTTACTGGAGTTCAAACACGACGGAGACGTTTGCTTCGATGCTGATCTGGCCAGGGGCGAAGGTGCCCTGGACCACTTCAGCGGCCGGCACGTCGGAGGCGACGGAGATCTGCGCGTTCATTAAGGCGTTTCCGCGGCCAGAAGAACGATACGTGGGAAAGTAGTTGCCACCGTTCTCAGTGATGGTGAACGGTTTGCCAACTTTCATGCCGAGTTCGCCGGCCAGGGCCGTGGCCTTTTCTTTGGCGGCGCGAATTGCCATCGAGCGGGCCTGGTCGCGATGCTTTCGCAAAGCTGAGCTCTTGAAGGTGATGTCCTGCACGTAGTTCGCGCCGGACTCGAGCGCGGCGGCGAGGATAGTCTCGAACTTCGATACGTCCTTCAGGGCGACGATGACATTTCGGCGAACGGTATAATGGGTGAGTTTCGGCGGGGCCGGGTTATCGCTGCTGTTCCGGTTCCAGTAATGCGGCTCGATCACGATGGCATCTGTTTGGATGGATCGAGCGTCGAGCTTATGGGACTTGAGTGATTCGAGAACGGTTTTGATCTTCAGGTCATTGTCCTGCTTCGCCTTGGCGAGCGTGGCATCGAAGGTCTCGATGCTGAGCATCAGTTCCACCTCGTCCGGCGCGACTTTCGCCGACGAACGCGGAACTCGAGAACCAGGCGAACTGGGTGCGCGTGTTCGAGAACAAGAACGTCCGCATCGTCGCCATCGAACACAACAACTGAGGTGCTTGCGCACGGCCACAAGGCCACTGCGCGCGCGTTCACACCATGGACAAGTTGTATCCAATCGTTCGGCGCGTTCGGCGGCCTTTACTGCCGCCGGACGCGATTCCACCGGAAGTCGGTGCGCAGGCGGCGACGGAAGCGGAGCAAGAGTCTGCCACCGAGCCAGCGCCGGAAAAGCCGAAATCAGATGCGAACGCTGCTGAACAATAACCGCATGTTGCGGCGCGGCGCCCTCGCGTTGCGGCAGCATGAGCGGCATCCGCGCATCAACCTCGATCGCTACGCGCTCGCGCAGAGCGTTGCGCTGACGAACATCACGTCGGACTGCTCGGGCGTGGCTTACTCGCCAGTCACGCGAACGATCTTCGTCATCAAGAACTCGACGAACTTCATCTACGAATACTCGGTCACGGGCACGTGGTTGCGCACCGTCAGCACGACGGGTTTTACGGACTGCGAAGGCATCTGCTGGATGTATGACGACTACTTCGGGATCAGCGACGAAGACACGTCGAGCATCACCATCGTGCGTATCCAGCCCGCCACGGCTTCACTGACGAAGGCTGGCGGGACGACGGTGAACACGGGCCTGGGCAATCTCGACTCCACGACGGGCGGCGGTTTCGAAGGGGTCTCCTACGATCCTGAGAATCACAAGTTCTACGT
>DATHEW010000786.1:0-3038 GCA_035318425.1 Candidatus Acidiferrum sp.
GCCGCGCACGCGAACACGATCAGCCAATCCCTGAGCCAGCCGCGGTCGTGGCCAATCGCATTGCGGATCAGATCGATGGCAAACGCTGGCACGATCATGAGGAGCGGAAATGGCAGCGGGACAAAATGATCGACGCGATGGTTCACCGGGCCGAGCTTTGGTTCGCCGGGAAAGAGCGGCAGCAGCCAAACCATGATCGCGAAGATGAGCATGTAAATCAGCGCGATCAGAGTCGAGCCCCAGCGGAACTTCGCGGCGCGCGCGACGCCGAGCAGGTAGAGCGGATACGTAGAGGCTGACCATGTGTAAAAGTCGCGCGAGTGCTGAGCGTTGGGGAAACTGCGCTCCGTGAGAAACACCGACGCCATGGCGAGCAGCACTCCCGCGGCGTAAATGAAAAGCCAGCGTCCCGGTGGTGATTGACCAGCGCTCGCGCTATTTTGTTCGCGCAACACGAGGAGCAGCGCACCGCCCACGACAGACCACATGCCCAGCGCCAGCACCGTATGTGGCGGGCTGATGATCTTCACGTCGAGTCCGTAGGCGTCGTGCCACCAGTTGTCGAAGGGAGCGGAGGTGAGCATCGCGATGGCGCCCCAGATCGAAACCCACGCGCCGATCGGCCCATACATTCCCCACAATCGCACCGCGCCTGCCTTCTCTTCTGCGGTGCCGAAGAAAGTTGTTTTCAATACGAGAAAGCCTGCGGTGCATCCGCCCAGCACGCCGCCGAGATAAATCGCGAGGTGCGCGGGCGTCCAAAATGTGTCGCGTCCGATGGTGCGATGCCACGAGATGTCCCAGAGAATTCCGACGACGATGCTCGTGGCGCCGAAGATCACAACGCGGCTCACCCACGAGACGGATGAACTCACGTGCGCCGGGGCATTCGTCACGGACTCATCTGTGGCAGTGAGAGTGGGCATGATGTTTTCCTCAACGCAGTTTAGAAGACTGCTCGTTCACGTCAAAGCGATTGCGGTCCGACGTGTGTGTCGCGTGCGCGAGGTGGAGCAACATTGCGGCGTGAAGAAAATTTTTGCGTCACGCAATGAGAGTTGGAACGACGCAAGCGAACGGAAATCGCGTCGCGGAGATTTTTCGTCACGCAACGATCATCGCCGAAAGAGAAGAAAATTTCTTCCCACTCGCGCGGCTTGTCTCTACAAAGATGCGCGTGAACACCAAACCACGTAATTGCTAGGAGGTGAAGACACGTGCCCGCAAAGAAGAAAGCTGCAGCTAAAAAACCTGCGACAAAAAAAACCGCATCCAAGAAAAAGAAGTAGCCCTTAGCAATCACCAGGATGGCACAGTTGCCATCCTGGTTCGTTTTTTTATGGCGACCCTCGTCTTCGACATCGAAACCTCCGCTCTCCCTCCCGAAGCCTTCGACGAAGTTCAGCAGGAATATCTTTTCCGCGATGCTGAGCGTTTGCCCGAGGGCGTTGAGCGTGACAAACGGCGCGCTGAACTCACCGCGATGATGAGTCTCTGGCCTCTCACTTCGCGCGTGGTATGCATCGCGATGCTGAATTCCGACACCGCACGCGGCAAAGTGCTCTTCACCGCCGACGATCATGAAGAAGAGCCGTCGGAACCCGGCCCCGTGGAGTTCGTCGCCTGTGTGGATGAAGCTGAAATGCTCGCGCAGTTCTGGGAACTCGCGAAGCGTTACGAGACGGTGGTGACGTTCAATGGTCGCGGCTTCGACGTGCCGTTCCTTTACCTTCGCTCCGCGCAATTGAACGTGCCGATCTCGCGTAAAGACTGGCTCGGCTACCGTTTCGCGACTGATCCGCACTGTGATCTGGCCGAGCAACTCACTTTCTACAGCGTGAGCGGGCGCGACGGCGCGGCGCGCAAATTCAATCTGGATTTTTACTGCAAAGCGTTCGGCATCGAGTCGCCCAAAAGCCATGGAGTGAGCGGCATGGATGTGAAGCGCATGCTCGATGAAGGACAATTTCGCGAGATCGCGGAGTACTGTCTGCGCGATGTTGTGGCGACGGTGAAGCTTTACCAGATTTGGAAAGAACGGCTCGCCGGAGTCAAATGAGCGCGCCGGATAGTGGGGCGGGCGTGCCTTCTGCCCTCAGTCTTGCGGGCGTCTCGCCCGCAATCAGTCTCGTCTGCTTCGCTGTCGCGCAAGAAGCGAGGCCGTTTCGGAAATTCTCCAGTTCGCGCAGCGACATCGAGGTGCTCGTGACCGGCATGGGCGCGCGGAATGCCGAGCGCACCATTCGACACGCCCTCGAAACTCACCGACCTTCACGCGTGTTCACCTGCGGCTTTGCCGGCGCGCTTGATCCAACGCTTCGCATTGGTGATGTCGTTTTTCACAGCTCGGACAATCACCTGGCCACGAAACTTTCCGCGTTGGGGACGAAGTCCGTTTCGTTCTGCTGTTCCGAGCGCGTGGCGATAACGGCCGAGGAGAAACGGAAGTTGCGCGACGCGACGAAAGTAGACGCCGTCGAGATGGAGTCGCGCGTCATCAGCTCAATCTGTTCCGACGCAGGCGTGCCATGCGCAACCGTCCGCGCGATCTCGGATCTGGCGGACGAAGATCTGCCCCTCGACTTCAACGCGTTGATGACGGCAGAGCAAAAGTTAAGTCCGTGGAAACTCGCGATTGCGATCACGACAGCGCCGCATCGAATTCCACAATTGATAAGACTGGGGAAGAACAGCGCGCTCGCCGCACAACAACTCGCGCGGGTGTTGAATCAGGTTACTTGATCTGTTCGATCGTGGCAGGCGCTTTCTCGCGAGGCTCCTTCACCTTCTCGCTCCACGTGATGAAGCCCGCGCCCATCATGATCAATGCGACACCGATCCAGCGCGCGCTCGACACATGTTCCTTCAGGTAAAACACCGCTGCGATCGTCGTCATCACGAAGCTCAACGAGGTGAGCGGCCAGACGAAACTGATTTCGCGCTGGCTCATCAGGTAAAGCAGGCAGGCGAAAAACGCGGCTTCGAGCGCTACGCCGATGATGATCTTCAGGTTCGTCGCGCCTTTCAAAACCGTCGGG
>DATHEW010000787.1:0-3396 GCA_035318425.1 Candidatus Acidiferrum sp.
CGGACTTGATACGCACATTCATTTCATCTGTCCGCAGCAGGCGCACGAAGCCATCGCAGCCGGACTCACGACGATGATCGGCGGCGGCACTGGTCCTGCCGTGGGAACTTGTGCGACCACTTGCACACCGGCGCCATTTTATTTCCGCGCGATGCTGCAAGCGGTCGATTCACTGCCGCTCAACTTTGGATTCACCGGCAAAGGCAACACATCTCTTCCCGCCGGGTTGTCCGACCAAATTCTCGCCGGCGCGATTGGGCTGAAGCTGCACGAAGATTGGGGCACCACACCGGCGGCGATTGATTGCTGTTTAAGTGTCGCCGATGAACACGATGTTCAGGTCACGATTCATACTGACACGTTGAATGAGTCTGGCTTCGTCGAGCAAAGCATCGCCGCGTTCAAGGGACGCACGATCCACACGTATCACAGCGAAGGGGCAGGGGGCGGCCACGCGCCGGACATCATTCGCATTTGCGGCGAACCGAATGTGCTGCCGAGTTCCACGAACCCCACGCGGCCTTACACGATCAACACCATTGACGAGCACCTCGACATGCTGATGGTGTGTCATCATCTCGATCCGAATCTGCCGGAAGATGTGGCGTTCGCGGAGAGTCGCATTCGCGGCGAGACGATTGCCGCCGAAGACATTCTCCACGATCTCGGCGCCATCAGCATGATGAGCAGTGATTCGCAGGCGATGGGCCGTATCGGCGAAGTCATCACGCGCACCTGGCAGACCGCGGACAAGATGAAGCAACAGCGCGGTGCGTTGCCCGGCGACAGAAGCGGAAACGACAACGCGCGCATCAAACGCTACATCTCGAAGTACACCATCAACCCCGCCATTGCTCACGGCGTCAGTCATCTTGTCGGTTCTATCGAAGTCGGAAAACTCGCAGACATTGTCCTGTGGAAGCCGGGTTTCTTTGGTGCCAAGCCGGAGATGGTGATCAAGGGCGGTGTTATCGCGTGGTCGCAAATGGGTGATCCGAACGCGAGCATTCCCACGCCGCAGCCGGTTTATATGCGCCCGATGTTTGGCGCTTTTGGTCGCGCGGTCGGAGGCACTTCGCTCGCATTCGTCAGCCAGCTTTGCAAAGAGAAACGCGTGGCGGATGGCTACGGGCTGACCAAGCGAATCGAAGCGGTGCGCAATTGCCGCAACATCAGCAAACGCGACATGAAGTGGAACGACGCGTTGCCGAAGATCACTGTCGATCCGGAGACCTACGAGGTGCGCGCAGATGGTGAGTTGTTGAAGTGCGAGCCTGCAAGTGTGCTGCCATTGGCGCAGCGATACTATTTGTTTTGATGAACCGCAGAGGCGCAGAGACGCAGAGCGGAGAGCAACAGACGATTGCCTCCTCTGCGCCTCTGCGCCTCTGCGGTGAGAATGTTTGGCTGATCTGGCAGCTTGCCGATTCGGCATTTCCCACGGGCGGCTTCGCGCATTCGGGTGGTTTGGAAGCGGCTTATCAGCATCGTGCGTTGCGAGGTGGCCACGAGCTTGCCGCGTATCTGCGTGTTGCGCTGGGTCAACTCACTCATGCATCGCTGCCATTTGTTCATGCCGCATTTTTCGGCGAGCGTTCCTTCTTTGAAGTGGATTCGTCTTGTGACGCGTTCTTGTCGAGTCACGTCGCCAATCGTGCCAGCCGTCTCCAGGGCCAAGCGTTGCTCGCGACCTGCGAGCGCACATTCGCGTCAGAGCCGTTGAGTCAGTTTCGTGATGAAGTGATCGGAGGCGCGTGTTCCATGCACGGGGCGCCGGTCTTCGGACGCGTGGCGAAGTTGATGGGTCTCGACAGTGAAGCCACGGCCCGGCTGTTCATCTTTACACAACTGCGTGGCTGGATCAGCGCTGCGGTGCGCTTGAATATCGTCGGGCCTCTCGAGGGTCAGCGGGTTCAGCACGGTCTCGCTGGAGAAGCTGAACGATGTGCGGCCCGGTTCGGCCAGGTTGGTCTCGGCGACGTCGCCCAAGCCGCGCCGTTGCTCGACTTGTGGCAAGGCACACAAGACCGGCTCTACTCCCGTTTGTTTCAAACGTGATGAAGATTTTCCCACCACACTCCACCAGCCTGCGGCCGAAGAATTTTATTGCCACGGTTCCGATGGTTTCCTGCATTTCTGTCGTGACAGAAACAACTGTCACAGAGAATCGAAAGGAACATTATGACAATGCTCGTCTGGACCTACCTCGTCTACCTGGCCATCAGCATCGCCCTGACCATGTGGGTTGCCCGCACCTTGCATCGCAACGGCAGAATATTTCTTGTCGATTGCTTTCACGGACACACGGAGCTGGCGGATTCGGTGAATCACCTGCTTGTCGTTGGCTTTTATCTGATCAATGTCGGCTTCGTCGCTCTGGCGTTGCGCTTTGGCGTGACGGCGGCAGACGTGAAGGAAGCGTTGGAGAGCTTGAGCACCAAGGTGGGAATGGTGTTGCTGGTGCTGGGCTTCATGCATTTCTTCAACCTCGCCGTCTTCGCGACTTGCAGGAGGCGGGCATTGCAGGAGCGCAATCTCACGCCGCCGGCGGTCCCGAATGTTCGGATGACAGCCGCTTGATCATTAACCCTAGTCGCACAGCCGCCTGCTCTCACAGGCGGCTTTTCTTTTTATGACGCGCATACTCTTTCACGGCGGGCACAATCACGATCAAGGCAGTGGCCACACACACGAACCGCTTGATCATCCCGGCCACTTCCACGAACGCGACATTCCGATGCATCGTGATTTCTCGCGGCGCGCCTTCACTGTCGGCGTGGGTGGCCCCGTGGGCAGCGGCAAAACAGCGCTGATGCTTCAGCTCTGCAAACGTTTGCGCCAACGGATGAGCATCGCGGTGGTGACGAACGACATTTTCACGAAGGAAGACGGCGAGTTTCTAGTGCAGAACGGCGCGCTCGAAGCAGAACGAATTCGTGCTGTGGAAACGGGCGGTTGTCCCCACGCGGCGATTCGCGAAGACATCTCGGCCAATCTGCTCGCGCTCGAGGAACTGCACCGCAAGTTCAAACCCGACATGCTCCTGATTGAATCGGGTGGAGATAACCTCGCCGCCTGTTTCAGCCGTGAGTTGGCCGACTATACGATCCAGGTCATCGACGTGTGTGGCGGTGATAAGATACCGCGCAAAGGCGGACCCGGCATCACGCAGTCAGACTTGCTGGTGATCAACAAGACAGACCTCGCCGTCGGGGTCGGTGCTGATCTCGATGTCATGGCCCAGGATTCGAAGCGGATGCGCGGAAACGGTCCTTTCGTTTTCGCTCAAGTGAAGCATGGCGCGGGTGTGGACGAGATCATCGAGCACGTCCTGCATGCGTGGCAGCACGCGACTGGTGCACCGCACGGTCACTGAATTTCCCACCCGTTGGCACT
>DATHEW010000788.1:0-3965 GCA_035318425.1 Candidatus Acidiferrum sp.
GCCGTCGAATTACATCCCGCCGCAACTCATTACCGCCGCGACGAATTACTCGACGCCCGGCGCGACCAACACCGCCATCACAAACCTCCCTGCGTTCCAGTCGCTCTGGATCAACGAAGTGCAGGCGGACAACGTGCAAGGCGTGCAGGACAACTTTGGCCAGCGCGAGCCTTGGATCGAGATTTACAATCGCGGGACGAACTCCGTGTCGCTCGATGGGCTTTATCTCTCGACCACTTACACGAACCTGACCAGCTACGCCTTCCCGCCGGGCATCACACTGGCGGCCGGCGAATTCAGGGTCATCTGGTGCGATGGCCAACCCGCGCAGAACAGCGGCAGTCACGTTCACACCAGCTTCCGCCTGACGAGCACCAGTGGCTCGATCGCGTTGTCGCGCCTTTTCAATGGCGTGCCGCAGATCCTGGATTACGTGAACTACAATGGCGTCCTGGCCAACCGTAGCTACGGCTCATACCCTGACGGCCAGCCGTTCGACCGGCAGGAGTTCTTCCACGTGACCGCCGGTGGGACCAACAACGGCGCCAGCGCACCGCTCACCGTGTTCATCAATGAATGGATGGCGAGCAACACCAATTCCATCACCGACCCGGCAGACGATAATTTTGAAGACTGGTTTGAACTCTACAACCCAGGCACGAACGCGGTGAACCTGGTTGGCTACTACCTGACCGACAGCGGCACGAACGCGGCAGGGCTTGTCACAAACAAGTTCCAATTCCTGATCACTTCGAACATGGCGCACGTTATTCCGCCCAAAGGTCACCTGCTGGTTTGGGCGGACAACGACCACGCCACTCAGAACATGTCCGGAGGCGAACCGCGTCCTGATATGCACGTGAGCTTCGCCTTGTCGAAGGGTGGTGACGCGCTCGGTCTCTTCGCGGCTGACGGCACACAGATCGACTACGTGAATTTCGGGGCGCAGTTGGATGATGTAAGCCGCGGCCGTTTCCCGGACGGCACGGCGAACTTGTACTTCATGACCAACGAAACACCGCGCGCGGCGAACTACGTGCCGGGCCTCGGCAACAATCCGCCGGTGCTCAATGTGATCGACCCGCTCACGGTGTTCATCAGCGAGACTGCGTACTTCACAGCATTGGCGATCGATCCCGAAGCGCCGCCGCAAACGCTGAGCTACACGCTGGAGGGCGCGCCACCCACGGCGACGATTGGCGGGACGTCCGGGTTCTTCTCGTGGACGCCTGACGCCTTGGGCACAAACGTTTTCACCGTTCGTGTCACGGACAACGGCGCACCGCAACTGACTGACGCCAAGACTGTGGTGATTCGAGTGCGATCACAGCCCACGTTCGGTTCTGTTTTGCGCGTCGGAAACGAACTCACGCTCGGCTGGCCGACGGTTCCCGGGCGGACGTACAAGATTGTCTATAAAGACAGCTTGGAGCCGGGCCCGTGGTTCGACCTGGGCCAGCCGTTGCAGGCATCGTCTGAGTCGCTCTCGGTGACTTACGACATCAGCAATCCACCCAACCGGTTTTATCGGTTGGTGACGTTGCCGTAGTCGAAATTGAAAACTCATGGCGGCGGCTGAGCGATCAGCCGCCGCTTTTGTTTTGTGTGAAGCCGCTGGCAACGCCATCCCGTGTGAGTTACACCATCGCCTGATGCCTCAAGAGAAGTTCGATGACTTCGCGCTCCGGCTCCATCCCGCTGATGAAGTCGCCGTGTTAAAGCGCACCGTGAAGAACGGGATGGAGTTGGTAAACGGCTCGCTGCGGGTGACAGCCGGACGAACCATTCCCGCCGGGCACAAGATCGCGCTCGGTGCGATTCGCGACGGCGCGGCGGTGCGGCGCTACGGGCAGATCATCGGCTTTGCACAAGGCGACATCGCGCCGGGAGAACACGTCCACACGCACAACCTCGCGTGCCGAAGTTACGAGCGGGATTACACGGTGGAGAACACGCCGTGGCCGGTAAAGCCGGACGACGTCCGCACATTTCAGGGTTTCGCGCGGCCGGGCGGGAAAGTCGGCACGCGCAATTACATCGCGATCATCTCGACGGTGAATTGCTCTGCCTCGGTCTCGAAGTACATCAAGGAACGTTTTCGCCCTGAAGACTTGCGACGCGATTTTCCGAACGTCGATGGCATTGTCGCGCTGACACACAAAGTTGGTTGCGGCATTCCGGCTGACAAAACGCTCGAGTTGATTCAGCGCGTGACCGTCGGCATGGCGCGTCATCCGAATATCTCCGGCTACGTGATGATCGGGCTCGGATGCGAGATGAACCAGGTCGGCATTCTCCAGCGTGATCACGGGCTCGATGTCACCGCGAACGGCGAAGCGGCGCCGACGTTCATGACAATTCAACAAAGCGGTGGAGTGAGGAAGTCCGTCGAGGCGGGAGTCGCAGCCGTCACGAAGTTGCTGCCGATCGCAAACGCGATGCGCCGCACGACGCAACCGATCAGCAAATTGATTCTCGCGGAAAACTGCGGCGGCTCGGACGGCAACAGCGGCATCACGGCGAACCCGGCCCTGGGCGTTGCGAGCGATCTGCTCGTGAGCTACGGCGGGAGCTCGGTGCTGGCTGAGACGCCGGAGATTTACGGTGCTGAACATTTGCTGATTCGTCGCGCGGTGAATCAACAGGTCGGGGATAAACTGATTCGGCAGATTCGATGGTGGGAAAATTACGCGCGCATGTGGAACGCGAGTATCGATAACAATCCGAGTTACGGAAACAAAGAGGGCGGATTGACGACGATCTTTGAGAAGAGTCTGGGCGCAGTCGCGAAGGGCGGACAGGCGCCGCTCGCGGCGGTTTATGATTACGCGGAGGCGATCACCACGCCCGGGTTCGGCTTCATGGACACGCCAGGATACGATCCGGTCAGCATGACCGGGTTGGTGGCGGGCGGATGCAACATCGGTGTTTTCACGACGGGCCGCGGCAGTGTGTACGGCTGCAAGCCCGCACCCTGCATCAAAGTCGCGACCAACACGCCGCTTTATCAATGGATGGAAGAAGACATGGACCTGAATGCGGGAACGATCCTGGATGGGACGGAAACCGTGGAGCAAGTCGGCCAGCGCATCTTCGAAAAGATCATTTCTGTCGCGAGCGGAGAGAAGACAAAGAGCGAACTGGCCGGCATCGGAGACGAGGAATTTGCTCCCTGGTTCGTTGGTCCGCAGTTTTGAATGGCTGTTGGAGAGTGAGAGAAGCCATTGTTCCAAATCATTTGTTGACTCGAAAGACTCCTTTGCTACCTTCACCGCTCCTTTGACTGGAAACAGGATGAAAACGTATCTGCCGAAAGATTATTTGAACCAGCGCAAGTGGCATGTAGTGGATGCCGAAGGCGTTGTGCTGGGCCGCCTGGCCGCCCAGGTTGCCACCATTTTGCGGGGTAAGAACACTGCAACCTTCACGCCGAACTGGGACACGGGTGGTTTCGTGGTCGTGGTGAATGCGGAGAAGGTTCGCGTCACCGGCAAGAAAGAGACCGAGAAGTTTTTCATGACTTATTCGGGCTGGAAAGGTGGCGAGAAGTACAAGTCCGTGGCTGATGTCCGTGCCCGCCAGCCGGAAGAACTGATTCATCATGCCGTCAAAGGAATGATTCCAAAGAATCGCCTTGGCCGCCAGCTCCTCACCAAGCTGAAAGTTTACAAAGGCGCGCAGCATCCGCACGAAGCGCAAATGCCCGCCGCAGTGAAGATCAAAGCTTAATTTTCTATGGCAACGCAGACTCAGGAATTTCTTGGCACTGGCCGTCGCAAAACATCGGTCGCCCGCGTGCGTCTCGCCGCCGGCTCAGGCAAGGTCACGATCAATGGCCGCCCGTTGGAAAACTATTTCACGGTGGAAACCCAGCGTGAGACAGCGATCTCCCCGTTGAACCTCACCCAGTTGCTGACCAAGTACGATGCCCGCATCAATGTGGATGGCGGCGGCATGAGCGGCCA
>DATHEW010000789.1:0-2886 GCA_035318425.1 Candidatus Acidiferrum sp.
CCCGGCAACAGCATGGGAGCCGTCGAATACATGGTTGCTGGCTTCACGGAAATGGGAACGACCAATCGCGCGTTGATGCGCTTCGATGTCGCGTCGGTAATTCCAACGGGATCTCTGTTGAGGGAGGTGGAATTTTTTGTCGCTGTGACGAAGCAAGCATCCAATTCACCCAGGCCCGCGCCATTCGGGCTGCGCCGAATGCTTCGGTCCTGGGGTGAAGGTGACAACTACTATATTGACGGACCTGGCCTGGGCGAACCCGCCGATCCCGGCGATGCCACGTGGATGAATCGGTTCTTCTCGACCAATGCCTGGGCTGTGCCCGGAGGTGCCGAAGGAATCGACTACGCCGAAGCGATCACCAGCAGCACTGAGATCAATGGGCTAGGTGAGTTTCCTTTCGAAGGAACTCCCCAAATGCTCGAGGACGTTCGGATGTGGATTGAGAATCCAGGAACAAACTTTGGTTGGATGTTGAAGTCTGAGGAAGAGAATCCGGAAGGAACCACCGCAGCCGCCAAACGCTTCGCCTCGCGCGAGGATCCTGGCAATGCGCCGCGACTCGTCATCACTTACACACCGCCGCCTTTGATCACCGCGCCGCAACTTACGAACGGCGCCATCCAATTTTCGTTCGATGCGGAGGCAAACGGAATTTATTCGGTTGAAGAACGCGCTGCCTTTGAAGGGACGAACCTTTGGAACACCATCACGAACTTTGGATTCGTTTTAGAACCAACCAACTTCACGGCGCGCATCTCAATGACCAGCACACAGCGCTTCTTCCGCGTGCACGTGGACTGACCGCTCAGTCGAAGACGAGCAGTTCGGACTAGAGCGGTTGCTGAAAGTAACTTTCGATTCCTTTGCGTTTCTCGAGCGGTCCTGCGTTGCGTTCCCCCTCACCCCAATCTTCTCCCTCGGGAAGAGGGAGCCCGCATTCCGCTTCGGTGGATGTTTGAGCGCGCCTCGTGACGCGAACCAGCGGAGGACGATTCTCCCTCTCCTTTGGGGAAAGCCGGAGTGAGGGGAAAGAACCCTCCAATCGCGCGAAACGGAAATTACTTTTGGCAGACGCCATGGCGGCGACGCGCAGAAAACAAAACAACTTTGCGCCTTAAGGTCTTTCCGCGAGGCTTGGCGCTCAATGAAACGCACTGCGCTCTCCCAACTTGCGCGCCGCACTCCTGAGTCAGCGATCTCCTGGCTGATGAAGCTGACGCTCGAGCGGCCCGACCTGATCTCGCTCGCTGCCGGCTTCACTGACAACGACTCGCTCCCCGTGAATGAAACACGCGAGTTGCTGGATGACATTCTTCGTTCGCCGCGAACCGGCCGGCCTGCCTTGCAATACGGTGCGACGAATGGCGATGCCGCACTGCGCGAAATGACGGCCGCGCACCTTGTTCGCGGCGACGTGGCAGGTCAGACGCCCTCGTCTGACACCGTCCAGCAGGCACTTCCGCCTGCTGACCTCTCGGCGCGCATGCTGATCACCAGCGGTTCGCAGCAACTCCTCTACATCACCACCGAAGCGCTGTGCGACGAAGGCGACATCGTGCTCGTCGAAGACCCGACTTACTTCGTCTATCTGGGCATCACGCAAGGCCGCGGCCTGCGCACGCGCGGTGTGCGTTTGCTCGATGACGGCATCGACCTGGAACATCTCGAACAGGTGCTCGATGAGTTGAAACAAAGCGGTGAACTCCCGCGCGTGAAGATGCTTTATCTCGTCACCTATTTTCAAAACCCCACGGGACGCACCACGTCGTTCGCAAAGAAAGCTGCCGCGCTCGCGATGTTACAGAAGTACGAACGCGCCGCGGGCCATCCCATCTACCTGCTCGAAGATGCGGCGTATCGTGAACTGCGGTTCGCCGGTGAGGACATCCCATCCGCGCTCGCAACGGCCCACGCCGGCCGGGTCATCTACGCGGGCACCTACAGCAAACCGTTTGCGACCGGCGCGCGTGTGGGATTCGGCGTGCTGCCGCAGGACGTTTTCACCGCAGCGTCGCGCATCAAGGGCAACCATGACTTCGGTACCGCCAACCTTCTTCAGCAACTTCTCTCGCGTGCCATGTCATCGGGTGCTTACGAGAAGTACCTGCCCGTCTTGCGCCAACGTTACGCCGCGAAAGCCGCAACCATGGTGCGCGCGATACGCGAACATTTTCCAACGAGCGTGAAATGGGCTGAGCCCGGCGGCGGCCTCTACGTCTGGGCTGAATTGCCCACTCGGGTGAAGTCCGGCGTGAAGTCATCGCTGTTTGGCAATGCGTTGAAGAGCAACGTGCTCTACGTGCCCGGTGAACTTTGTTATTGCGATGATGCAGCGCGACGAAAACCGAATCGCGAGATGCGCATCAGCTTCGGTGGCGCGCGCGCAACGGACATCCCCGAAGGCATCAAACGGCTGGCGACTGTGATGCGCCGTTGCGGAGTGCGCTGAATGTCACGGCTCAGTGACCACGCGATAGAAGCGGTTGGACACCGAGGGCAAGATTGGGACGGACCATCGGGTGACGCTGGCGTTGCCGAAGAAGATCGTGGTTGTGCTCCATCCATCCGCCGGATCGAACGAATCGCGTTGTTGGGCTGAGTAGGCAACCTCCGCAACGCCTCTGAACGACAACTCGATCAACGCGCCGTCGCGATTAGCCGCCAGTTCCGGCGCGACGATCTCCACCTGCGCCATGTGACTGGTGGCACTGGTGTATCGATCGGAAACGACAACATCGTACCATCCGTTTGCCTCTGAAGTTGGGGCAACGAATGGCAATGAGGCATTCGTCGCACCAGTCACGTTCGTCCCATCTCTTCGCCACTGATAAGTAATCGGCCGTTCAAAGCCCGCAAAAGACTGCGGCATCTCGTACGAATACG
>DATHEW010000790.1:0-5479 GCA_035318425.1 Candidatus Acidiferrum sp.
GCCGGCTATGTCATTTCGAGAACTTGGACTTGATGCCAGGATTTTACAGGCAGTTTCGGATGCCGGTTACACGGAGCCGACGCCGATTCAGGTTGCGGCCATCCCGCCAATCATTGCCGGGCACGATCTCATCGGTATCGCGCAGACCGGCACCGGCAAAACCGCGGCATTCACACTGCCGATTCTCACCAAGCTCGCGACCCAACCGCCGCAACAACGTCGCGCCACGCGCGTGTTGGTGCTCGCGCCGACACGCGAGTTGGTGGTGCAGATCGACGAGAATATCCGCGCTTACGCGAAACACGTGCCCGTCAGTGTGGCAACGGTGTACGGCGGCGTGGGCGAGCATCCGCAAATTCGCGCGCTGCGAGCAGGAACGGACGTGGTGGTGGCAACGCCCGGGCGTTTGATGGATCTGATGGGGCAGCGTTGCGCGGATTTTTCGCAATTGAAGTTCCTCGTGCTCGATGAAGCCGACCGCATGCTCGACATGGGTTTCCTGCCATCGATCCGGCGCATCATCCAACAACTCCCGAAGCAGCGGCAGACGCTCATGTTCTCAGCGACGCTCTCGAAGGAGATTGAATCGCTCACACACGAGTTCCAACGCGCGCCGAAGACAATTCAGATTGGCCGTCGCTCCAACCCCGCCGAGACGGTGACGCAACTCGTCTATGAAGTGCCGAGGCATCTGAAGTCGTCATTGCTGCTGCATCTGCTGCGTGATCCGCAGATGAATATGGTGCTGGTCTTCTCGCGGATGAAACACGGCGCGGATCGCATCGCGAAACAGTTGGAGCAAAAAGGAATCGCGACGGCGACGCTCCACTCGAACCGCTCGCAAAACCAGCGGCTCCGCGCATTGAAGGATTTCAAATCCGGTGCGGTGCGCGTGCTTGTGGCCACGGACATCGCGGCGCGCGGCATTGACGTGGACGGCATTTCTCATGTCGTGAATTACGACTTTCCCATGCACCCGGAGGATTACGTGCATCGCATCGGCCGCACGGGCCGGGCGCATGCTGTCGGCGATGCGATCAGTTTTGTGACGCCGGAGGATCACGGGGAGTTGCGCTCGCTCGAGCGGTTCATCGGACGAGGCATCGTTCGCAAGCGCGCGGAGGGATTCAACTATGGCGTTGCTGCACCGGCTGGCGGCCTGTTTGAAGCCGATCAACGCGGTCCACGCGGGCCGCGTCCGGGTGGTTCAAGACCACATGCGCAGTCGGGGCGACCACAGCGTTCCGCACAGCCGCAGCGACCTGGACAGCCGTCGCGCTTTGGCGGGCAATCGAGCCAGCAGCCGCGCAGCGGACAGCAAAGGCGCCGGCCCGCCGGCCCATCACGCTGGAGCCGGTGAAGTTCAGTGTGAGCTTAATTAAAACAAAGCAGCGGTGTGCGTGGGCAGGAGACGATCCGCTTTACATCGCCTATCACGATCAAGAATGGGGCGTGCCGTCCCATGATGATCAGCATCTGTTCGAGATGTTGATCCTTGAAGGCGCGCAAGCCGGGCTGAGTTGGATCACCATTCTGCGCAAGCGGGAGAATTATCGGCGCGCGTTTGCGAATTGGGATACGAAAAAGATCGCGAGCTTTGGCGAGAAAGATGTCGCGCGGCTGATGGCGGATGCGGGCATCGTGCGCAATCGTCTGAAGATCGCCGCGACGATCGACAACGCGAAGGCCTTCCTGAGAGTGCGCGCGGAGTTCGGCACGTTCGACAAATACATCTGGCAGTTTGTTGGTGGCACGCCGATGCAGAACAAGCGGCAAGCGTTGACCAGTCTCCCGGCGTCCACGCCCGAATCCGAAGCGGTGAGCCGCGATTTGAAGAAGCGCGGATTTCGTTTCGTGGGAACGACGATCTGTTACGCGTTCATGCAGGCGACCGGCATGGTGAACGATCACGTCGCCTCTTGTTTTCGGCATCGCCAACTTTCCTGAGCGGAAGGATTTCAGTGTGGCGGTGAAGGTCACGGCTGCGTGCGAGACTTTTCTCAGCCGATGAATTTCAGAATGATCATCGCATCTTGGCGATGATGCCTTAAACACTTCATCTCGGATGCTAATCCAAGTGTGTCAGTCCTCGGTCAAATCCTTTGTCGCGATTGCATTCGCGACCTTCATCACGGTTTTCGCGCCTCTTTTGCCGGCGGCGTCGTTGACGCGCGACGCGGTAGAGGCGGAGACACTTCGTCCCTACGCGGGACCGACGGCTCGTGGCGTGGACACGAGCACGCTCTCGAACAAGCTGATGTGCGGCTATCAGGGATGGTTCAATGCCGAGGGCGATGGCGCTGAGCGCGGTTGGATTCACTGGACGAAAAGACGCGGCTCGTTCGCACCGGGAAACGCAAAGATCGATCTATGGCCGGACCTTTCCGGCTTCGCCGCGGACGAGTTGTTCGTCACTGGATTCAAACACGCGGATGGCCGCCCGGCGCAAGTGTTCAGTTCGTTCAAACAGCCGACCGTGTTGAGGCATTTCGAGTGGATGCGCGATTACGGGATCGATGGCGCGTTCGTGCAGCGCTTCATCACCGACCTGCGCGATCCGCGCGCCTTGCGGCACAACAACACCGTGCTGTCGCATTGCCGTGAAGGGGCGAATCGCTTCGGGCGCGCCTACGCGGTGATGTACGATCTGAGCGGCCTCGGCACGAATCGCATTCAGGAAGTCATCGACGATTGGCGGGCGTTGCGGACACGGATGCGTGTCACGGAAGACCCGGCGTATCTGCGACATCGCGGCCGACCGCTCGTCGCCGTTTGGGGCGTGGGTTTCAATGATGGCCGACGCTACACGCTGGATGAGTGCCGGCGTCTGGTGGAGTTCCTGAAAGCGGATGGCTGCTCTGTGATGTTGGGAGTGCCGACTGGTTTTCGCGAATTGAATCGCGACGCAGTCAAAGAAACGGCGCTGCATGAAGTGATCAAACTCGCGGACGTCGCGAGCCCATGGACGGTCGGCCGCTACAACAGTCCGGAGCAAGCGAAACGTCATGGTGAGAAAACCTGGCGGGCGGACATCGCGTGGTGCGCGGAGCGAAAGCTGGATTTTCTGCCGGTCGCCTTTCCTGGATTCAGTTGGTTCAACATGTTTGGAAAACAATTCGACGCGATTCCACGGCTGAAGGGCGAGTTCCTGTGGTCGCAATTGATCGCGGCGAAGCGCGCTGGCGCGAACATGATCTACGTCGCGATGTTCGACGAGGTGGACGAAGGCACCGCGATCTTCAAATGCGCTAACGATGTGCCGGCGGGTGACGGCGTGAAGTTTCTCGGCTACGAAGGACTGCCGAGCGATTATTATCTGAAGCTTACGGGCGCTGCAGCGAAGCTGCTGCGCCGTGAACTGCCCATCACTGAAACCATTCCTGCGCTCAGGCCGGAGTCGTTTTGAGAATGCGTTGAATGGCGAGCAGCAGTTCGTCCAGGGGCAACACTTTGCTGACGTAGCCGTCCGCACCTTTGCGGTGAGCTTCTTCGAGGAGGTCTTCCACGAAGCCCATGCCCGTGAGCATGATCACCCGCAACTCCGGATAGCGGGATTTGAGATTCTCGAGCAGCTTCAGGCCATCTTCGTCAGCGAGGCCGATATCGAGCACGGCGACTTCGAACTTGCCTTCGGCAGCAGCGCGCAGGGCGTCAGTCGAATTTCCGGCCACGGCCACTTCGTAACCGTGCTTCGAGAAGTAGAGCGACAGCATATCGCGGATCTGGGATTCGTCATCGACCACGAGAATGCGCTGCTTCATTTAGATGTCACTTAGCAAACCGGACGCCAAAAGCAAGTGTGTGACAGCGAAAGAACGGCGGAAAGTGGCTTGTGCCGACGCAGATCCCCGGCGATTTTGACGGCGTAATGAAAAAAACTGCTCGGGCAGTTAAAGAATTTTGGACGGATGCCGATTAAAAATTGAGCAGAAGAACGAAAATGAGACACAGCAGGGAACGAACTCTCAATATGCGAGCGGGCGGCAAAAACAAAATGACTTTAGGCGGACGTAAGCGCGTGAAAGCACAACGAACCAACGGTTTTCCACGTTCCCACGAGCCACAGCCCAGTGAGCTGGCGGCGCGTTTGGATCGGCTGTCAGACGTGCGGCGCAGCGCCATAGCGCGTGGCAAAACGCTGATTGCCAATCCTGAATATCCAAACCAAAAGACCATGCGCGCGGTCGCGCGTCTGCTCGCCAAACATTGGCGGTCCTGATCAGGGATTCGCCGCCAGCCAAAAGCGAATGGCCGATGCCTGGGAGTTGCGGGGATCGAGTTCCAGCAACTTCATATAGTGCGCGCGGGCGCGGCGCTTGTCGTCCAGTTGCTGTGCCGTCAAGTTCGCCAGCGTCAAATGGGCGCGCGCTTCGGATGGCTTCGCTTCCAGAACTTTTTCCAACTCGGCTGCTGCGTCGTGGGGAAAGTCCGCCTGCTTCAACGCGAGGGCGAAGTTGTAGCGCGCGTTGATCGAGTCCGGCTCAATCGCCAACACCGTTTCCCACTCCACCAATGACCGCTTCGCATCTCCGGTTTGCTGCATCAACAGCGCGTAGTTGTAATGCGCGTCGAGGTACGATCCATCCGCATTGATCGCGAGTTGGTAATCGAGCAGCGCCTCATTGGTATTCCCGGCGCGTTGCGCCTTGGTTCCCTGCGTGAAGGCCCGCTGGGCCTCAACTCGATTTCCCGGTTTGGGTGGCGCCGGATTCGCGTAGCGATAGTGCGCAAAAGTTTTACGCGAAGCGTTAAGAGATCCCGCAGTGTTGTCGGTCGCCGGTGGAATAACGACGACCACGCGTCCCGTTTCCGTCGCAATGGCGCGCTCAGGTCTGTTGCGAAATGGATTGAAGCGTTGAAACAATCCCGGCTTCGACTGCTCCGCGCCGGTGTCGTTCACGTTGATGGGGGGCGATGTAACGAGCGGAGGCGGAATATTGGTCGTTGCTGGCGCAGGATTCAACCTCACCATGGGACTGGAAGTGGCGACAAAAAGCGGCAGCGGCGGCGCCACGGAAACGACCGTCACCGGAACGCTCGGAGGAGGAACGTTTGTCGGCGGCATGGTGACGGACCGGATCGCGGCGATGTTCGTTTGCGGCGGAGGAGTGGCGCGCGAAGGAGATGCATTGGTCGGCGTTGCGACGACAATTTTCGGCAGAGTGCTCGTCGCGACGAGAAGCGGGACGTTGACGGATGGTGCTGCAACCGGCGGATTTGTTTTTGTTGGCGAAGCGGACGTTTGCGTCGCAGGGTTTGTAAGCGCAGCAGGGCGGAAGGAAAGTTCCGACTCAAGCTGCCGTGCCGCGGCGTTCACTGATTCCCAGTTCGCCGGCCGAGGTTGGAGCGCGAGGTAATCCTGATAACGCTGCAACGCGTACGCTCTCGATCCAATACTTTGCTGCGCAATCAAAGCCGTGTTCAACAGCGCTGGCGCAAATTTCGGGCTCGCCTGAAGCGCACTTTTCAAGTGCTGGAA
>DATHEW010000791.1:0-3362 GCA_035318425.1 Candidatus Acidiferrum sp.
ATCCCGGCACGATGTCGCCCTATCAACATGGCGAAGTGTATGTGCTCGATGACGGCGCGGAGACCGATCTCGACCTCGGCCATTACGAGCGATTCACGAACGTTCACTTGACGCGCATGAACAACCTGACGAGCGGCCAGGTTTATCAGACCGTGCTCAACAACGAGCGCGAGGGGAAGTATCTCGGCAAGACCGTGCAGGTCATCCCGCACGTCACCGATGAAATCCAGGCGCGCATTTATCAGCTCGCCGAGCAGTCGAAGGCGGATGTCGTCATCACGGAGATCGGCGGCACGACGGGCGACATCGAAGGGCTGCCGTTTCTTGAAGCCATTCGCGAGTTCGCGCTCGATGTAGGTCCAAACAACGCCATTTTCATCCACGTCACTTACGTCCCGTTCATCAAGG
Source organism: Candidatus Acidiferrum sp. (assembly GCA_035318425.1). Classification (GTDB taxonomy): domain Bacteria; phylum Verrucomicrobiota; class Verrucomicrobiia; order Limisphaerales; family SIBH01; genus JANNGC01. Next base: position 409 of record DATHEW010000791.1, read on the forward strand.
CGGCGGGCGAGTTGAAGACCAAGCCGACTCAGCAATCCGTCGCCAAGCTGCGCGAGATCGGTATCGCGCCGCACATCCTTTGCTGCCGTTGCGAGAAGCCGTTGGACAAGGAACTGCGCCAGAAGATGTCCATGTTCTGCAACGTGCCGTACGAAGCCGTCATCGAAGAAAAGGACGTGGACCATTCGATCTACGAAGTGCCGCTCATGCTTCAACGCGAGCGCATGGACGATCTCGTGTGCCGCCTGCTCCGCCTCGAGACGCCGCCCGCGCAGATGGGGCATTGGCAGGAGATCGTTCGCAAGCTGATCGCGCCGGCGCATCGCGCGCGCGTCGGAGTTGTCGGCAAATACATCGAGCTTCAAGACGCTTACAAATCGGTTTACGAAGCGATCATCCACGGCGGCATCGCGAACGACTGCGGCGTGGAAATCATCAAGGTGGACGCCGAAGAAATCGAACGGGATGGCGCGGAGAAAGTTTTGAAGGGTCTGGGCGGCATTCTTGTTCCCGGCGGTTTTGGCGAGCGCGGCATCGAGGGAAAAATTCTCGCCGCGAAGTACGCGCGCGAAAACAAAGTGCCGTATCTCGGTCTTTGCCTCGGGATGCAGATCGCGACCATCGAATTCGCCCGCAACGTTCTCGGCATGGAGAAGGCGCACTCGACTGAGTTTGATACGAAGTCGCCGTTCCCGGTGATCGCGTTGCAGGAGAACCAGAAAGCTGTGACGCAGAAAGGCGCGACCATGCGGCTCGGCCTCCAGGCGTGCCAGCTCAAGCCTGACTCACGCGCGGCGAAACTTTACGGCGCGTTCGTCGTTCACGAGCGCCATCGGCATCGCTACGAGTTCAACAACAAGTATCGCGAGCAGTTCGAGGAGAAGGGATTCGTTCTCAGTGGTACGACGCCGGATGGCAAGCTGGTGGAGGTCGTCGAAGTTCCATCGCACCCGTTTTACATCGCGTCACAATTTCATCCTGAGTTCCAGAGCAAGCCGCATCAGCCGCACCCGCTCTTCAAGGGCTTCATTGCGGCCGCGCACTCATTTCTTCATCACCGGCCGATTTAACATCGTTGGAGCTACGAGAGCCGCGAGTCCCACTTAATTTCAACTAGGACGTCGCAGATCCTGAATCGGCTTTTGCGAGCGCGCGCGTTGAAGGCGAACTTGGTCTTGCCGCCCGCGCCTCGACTCGTTATCCACCGCGCATGACCTCCCGCGAAGCGCTCGTCGCGCTGAACATGATCGAACACGTCGGCCCGGTGCGGTTGCGACAGCTCATGGAACACTTCGGTGATGCGACGGCGATCCTGCGAGCGTCGCGAAACCAGTTGCTTGCCGTGCGCAGCATCGGGCCGGAAGTCGCGGAGACGATTGCGAATTGGGAGAAGGACGTGGACCTCACCGGCGAAATGAAACGTGTTGAGGAATACGGCTGCTCGATCGTCACGCAAGAAGATGAAACCTATCCCGAGTTGCTGCGGCAGATTTATGACCCGCCTATCCTCCTCTACGTGAAAGGTGAGTTGCGCAACAGCGACAAGAACGGAGTCGCGATCGTCGGCTCGCGGCAGACGACACACTACGGCATCGAGGTGGCGCGGAAGTTTGGTTATCAACTCGGCTATGTGGGGGTGACCGTCGTGAGCGGCGGCGCGCGCGGGATCGATACGGCCGCGCATCAGGGAACATTGAGCGCGAAAGGACGGACGATCTGCGTGCTGGGCACCGGCCTCAACATCGTCTTCCCGTCCGAGAACGCGGAGCTGTTTGAACGCATTGCTTCAAGTGGAGCTGTCGTCACGCAGTATCCGTTCAATCGCAACGCGGACAAACAATCCTTCGCCATTCGGAACCGCGTCGTGGCCGGCATGACGCTGGGAACGGTCGTTGTGGAAGCGAACCTCACGAGCGGCGCGCTGATCACCTCCAACTTCGCCAACGAGTACGGCCGCCAGGTCTTCGCTGTCCCGGGTCGCATCGACTCGCCGCGCAGCAAAGGTTGTCACGAGTTGATCAAAAAAGGCGCAAAGCTCTGCGAAGGCGTCGAGGACATCCTGAGTGAGTTCGAATATCTTTTTCCAACCAGCAATCGGCCACCGACACCAAATGAGACGGGAGTGCTGCCTACGATCTCGCTCTCCGAAAACGAGCAGCGCGCCTATGACGCTCTCAGCAATGAACCGGTCGGGATGGATGACGTGATCCGCAATAGCGGTCTGCCAAGTTCCGCTGTCTCGGTCGCACTGTTGAGCCTGGAGATGAAGCGCATCGTGCGACAGTTGCCCGGCAAGCGATTCGTGCGCAATGGCGGCAGCCGGGATGAATGACGAGGCGGTTTCGACTTTGTCGGCGGTTCCCCGATGTCGTTCCGGGTTTCAACAAAGGATGGAACGTATTTCTACGAATTGTTTTCAGGACAGTCATGTCCTCTAATGTGGCAATCATGAATCGGCAGAAGTTGTCGCGTGGCTGGTTGAAGCGTTTGGCGTGTATCGCCTGCGCTCTGGCGTTCCTGGGAACCGGAGCCACCGCACGCGCCCTGACCGCAGTGCAATTTGCGCCCGTCCACGAAGCTCTGTCCAACGAAGTCGCAACCCTGAGCGCGATTGAGAATCCCACCTTACAAGAGTCGAAGCGGCTGCGCACCTTGCTGCGCGCCTCCGGTGTATTGACCAATACGGCTACCGCTGACGGAAAGGCGCTTCGATCACTCTTGAACCTGTTGAAGAGTAAAAGTTTCCCTGAGTATGCTCCACTGCTTGATGAGACGGGAAGCCGACTCGCCCAGAGCTACAACACCAATTTCCAATTCGTCGTCTCGCTGCTTCCTCAACTGCCTGATTCGTCGGCCAAAGAGCTTGCGCAAAAGCAATTGAAGGCACTGACCCCGCTGGCGGCCCGACTCGATGACGCTGACCGCACGGCCAAAATTGCGGCGCTACTTGATCC
>DATHEW010000792.1:0-3717 GCA_035318425.1 Candidatus Acidiferrum sp.
TGTAGCTGTGAATCGCCAGCACCGCCAAAACGCCGTGCGGCCCGTTCACCGGCACCGCCATGATTGATGCGGAACGCTTGCTCGTGTCGCCGAACAGCACCGCGCCTTTATCCACTGCTTCCGCGCTCTCGCGGAAAATCAGCCTGGCCCCTTCCTCGATTACACGATGAGTGATCGAGCCGGGCGGGGGCGTCTGAAACGCCGGTTCGACCTCCACACGCTGACCATTGATGGTGTCGATATTCAGGACGTGCCGGATCGCGTTTTGTTTACCGAGGTACAAGTTGAAGCTGAAAGCGTCCCAGCCAAACAACTCGTCGGTGACCACGGCGATCATCGAGCCGGCGGCATCCATCGTTTCTGCCGTGTTCAGCCGCGTCATGAGATTACTGAGCGCGAGACGACGATGTTCCTCCTCGCGCCTTTCGGTGATGTCGCGCGTATAGATGACGATGCCGCGGACGAATTCGTTGCTCAACAGGTTCTTGCCCCACGATTCCAGCACGCGCCATCCGCCGTCCTTGCCGCGGAAGCGGTACTCGACGAGTTCGATTCCCGTGGGGCTGGCGATCCCGTAACTGAAGACTTCGGTGATCCTCGCCAGGTCGTCGGGATGGATCAGTTCGAACGCGCTGCGCCCCACCAGTTCCTCGGGCTTCCATCCAGTCCAGCGTTCCAGCGAAGGGCTTTCGAAGCGGATGATTGCCCCAGCATCCAGCACACCGATGATGTCGAGCGATTGCTCGGCCAGGGCGCGGAAATATTCCTCGCGGCGGCGCAGGTCTGCATCGGGAGAAAATCCCCCGGCCGCATCGGGTTCGTCCGGCGGTGCTGGTAAGCTCACTCCTGACTTTATCGGGAGTGTTGGAGACTTGCCATTAGATGATTTTGGCGATCGCACACTGTTAATTGCTTCGGCGGCCTGAAAACAAAGGTTTAGCTGGCGGCGCCAAACTTCACCGTTAAATTCTCCGGCCACGAATGAAGCAGTTCGACACTATCGAAGCGGTCATCGCCGACCTTCGCGCCGGAAAAATGGTCATCGTCATCGACGACGCCGACCGCGAGAACGAAGGCGACCTCGTCATGGCGGCGGAGAAGGTCACGCCCGCGGCTGTGAATTTCATGGCGAAGTTTGGGCGCGGTTTGATCTGCGTTCCCACTTCTCCAGAGCGACTTCAGCAGCTCGGCATCGAGCGCATGGTGGTGAAAAATCGCGAAAGCTTCAAAACCGATTTTCAGGTCAGCGTGGATGCCGCGCGTAACATCACCACCGGCATCAGCGCCGCCGATCGCGCGAAGACGATCCAGGTGATGGCCAATCCGACGGCGGTGCCCGAGGATCTCGTGCAGCCCGGTCATGTGTTTCCGCTCCGCGCCAAAGCCGGTGGTGTGTTGCAACGCGCCGGTCACACGGAAGCAGCCGTCGATCTCGTGCGCCTCGCGGGCTGCCGCCCCATTGGCGTGATCTGCGAAATCATGAGCGACAGCGGCTTTGAAATGGCACGCCTGCCCGAGTTGCAGAAATTCGCGCGCAAGCACAAGCTGAAGATTTGCACCATCGAGGCACTTATCCAGTTTCGCCGCACGCGCGAACGGTTGATCGAGCGCGTCGAAGTGATCCAGATGCCAACCGATCACGGCGATTTCCAACTGCACTTGTATCGCTCGACAGTGGACGCACAGCATCATCTCGCACTGGTGAAGGGTGAGGTGGAGGGAAAGAAGAATGTCCTCGTGCGCGTCCACAGCGAATGCCTGACCGGTGATGTCTTCGGCTCGCGCCGCTGCGATTGCGGGCCGCAGTTGCAGCAGGCCATGAAACAGATTTCGCAGGAGGGCGGGGGCGTGATCGTTTACATGCGGCAGGAAGGACGCGGCATCGGTCTCGCTCCGAAGATTCAAGCGTACAAGCTGCAGGAGAGTGGTCTCGACACAGTGGATGCGAACTTGAAACTCGGTTACCCAATGGACCTGCGTGAGTACGGACTCGGCGCGCAAATCCTCGTGGACCTTGGCCTCAAGACGATCCGGTTGCTCACGAACAATCCGAAGAAAATCGTGGGCCTTGAAGGTTACGGGCTGGAGATCACGGAACAGGTGCCGATTCGCGTGAAGCCGAATCCGCACAACAAGCGCTATCTCGAAACCAAGCGCACTAAGCTCGGGCATTTGATCTGAGCACTGGCCAAAGAGATTTCCTAACGGGAAGCAACCCTGCTGGTTCGTCGTAACGACCGGCGTATTTTGGCCTGCGCTGGCAGAGCGCAGCGGCGACAGCGCTTTGGCATCGGCAAGGACTTTTAAACTTTCAATGGCCTTACTATGTCTGAAAGCGGCGTCGCGTAGGACTTGCCGCCGCTATCCAAATACGCTCCTCCGCTTCGATCAACGTGGACGCACGAGGATTTCTTCCACGATCGTTCGTGCGGGCAAATTGATCGCGAGCAGGACGCACTCGGCGATGTCTTCCGGCTGCATCATCTTCGCACGCTGCTCGGCTGTGGGCGGTTGAGGACGCTTGAGCAGAAGCGGCGTATCAATATCCCCGGGGAAGATTGCGCAGGCGCGAACGCCGTGACCGCGTTCCTCCGCATTGATGCTTTGCGTTAATCCGGTGAGGCCGAACTTGGACATCGAGTAAGCCGGGCCTGACTTCGGCGACGCCTGTTTCCCCGCGTCTGAAACGATGTTCACGATCGTGCCGACGCCGCGCTCGCGCATCCGCGGCAAGACCGCCTGCACACAGTAATAAGCGCCGTGGAGGTTGGTATCGATCATCGCGTGGTAATCCTCCAGCGTGAGCACTTCGAGCGAGCGATTTGGCGCATTCGTGCCGGCGGCATTGATGAGAGCGTCGATCGAATTGAACTTCTGAAACACCGCACTCGCCATGGCCTGAACCTGTTCGACACGTCCGATGTCGCAGGGGTGAACGATCACTTCTTCTGCCGTCGCACCGGTAAGCCGCGCGGTTTCGTCCAAGGTGTCACGGCTGCGACCAAGGAGGGCGACGCGCCAATTCTGTTTCACGAGAGCGATGGCCACGGCGCGGCCCACGCCGCTGCCGGCGCCAGTGATGAGGACGGATTTCTTCATTTGCGAAGGCGGAGCGTAGGGAAGGGAGTTGAGTGTGGGAAGTTGAGAGTTGCGAGCAGAAAACAGCGGAAGGCTCTCGGCAGAGCGCAGCGGCGACAGCGCTTTCGCAAGGACGAGTGTTCCCGAGCTTCCAACGGTTCTGCCGTCCTCCCAAGCGGCGTCGCGTCGGACTTGCCGCCGCAGTCCCAATCAACTTTGTCCCATGGCGGCGCTTCCTTGTTCAGACATCAACTCTCAACTTTCCACGCTCAACTTCACCCGTTACCTTCGCGCCGATGTTGCTGGTCCTGGATAATTACGATTCGTTCACGTACAACCTGGTGCAATACCTCGGCGAGATGAACGTCGAGATGCAGGTGCATCGCAATGACCAGATCACGATGGACCAGATCGAGGCGCTGAAGCCAGAGCGCATCCTCATCTCGCCTGGCCCGTGTTCGCCGCGTGAGTCGGGGTTGTCGAACGATGTGATCCGAACCTTTGCAGGGCGTGTTCCGACGCTCGGTGTTTGCCTGGGACATCAATGCATCGGCCACACTTTTGGTGCCGAGGTGGTGGTGAATTACCGGATGATGCACGGGAAGACCTCGCCCATTCGTCACAATGGCAAAGAACTCT